>NZ_JBMDKF010000018.1:0-135802 GCF_057809575.1 Azospirillum sp. FG154
TGGGGGCCCCCCCACCCCAAGCGGCCCATTCTTGCAGAATGAGCCGAGCGTTCTATAAGACAAGCGCCGCGCGCTAAATCTGAAACAGCGCGGCGCTCTAAGCTTTGATTTATCGAGCGGATTCACGCGTTAAATCGATCCCGATTTAACGCGATCCGCTCTAGTGGAGTCCGTTCTCACCGCATGGCGCGGCGCACGTCCGGATCCTCCAGCGTTTGGTCCAGCGTGCGGACCGTCCGCTCCAGGATCGCGTCGATGTCGTCGTCCGTGCAGCAGAGCGGCGGGGCGTAGCCCAAAACGCCGGTCGGGAAGGCGCGGATGACCAGACCGTTGCTCCAGGCCCGGTCAAAGACGCGGCGGGCCGGTTCGGCGGCGGTGGGCAGGGGCGTTTTGCGCTCCTTGTCCACCACCAGTTCAATGGCGGCCAACATGCCGCGCCCGCGCACGTCGCCGACCAGCGGATGGTCGCGCAGGGCCTGAAGCCCGGCCATCAGCCGGGCGCCGGCCTTCACGCCGTTGGCCATCAGGCCATCCTCGTACAGCCGCAACGCCTCCAAACCGACCGCCGCGCTGACCGGATGAGCGGAGTAGGTGTAGCCATGCCCGACGGCGGCGGTCCCGGCGGCGTCGGCGATGGTGTCATAGACCGCGTCGGAGAGGAAGACCGCGCCCATCGGCACGTAACCGGAGGTCAAGCCCTTGGCCGTGGTCATCAAATCGGGAACCACACCGTCGTCGGAACAGGCGAACAGCGGGCCGGTGCGGCCAAAGCCGGTGATGACCTCGTCGGCGACGAACAGGATTCCCAGGCTGCGGCAGCGGTCGGCCATCGCCTTCATCCAGCCGTCGGGCGGCACCAGGACCCCGCCCGATCCCTGGATCGGCTCGGCGTAGAGGGCGGCGACCCGCTCCGGCCCGCCGATCTCGGCGATCTTGGCGTCAAGCGCTTTGATCGAGGCGGCGATGATCGCCGCGCCGTCGTCGCCCGCCGGGTTGCGGTAGGCGTAGTGCGACGGAATCTTGTGCTGCCAGTCGAACGGGACGCCGAATCCCGCGTGGAAGGCGGGCAGGGCGGTCAAACCGGCCCCGGTGGTGGAGGAGCCGTGATAGCCCTGCTCCACCGAAATGAACTGGTCGCGCTGCGGCTGGCCCTTGGCCTGCCAGTAATAGCGGATGAAGCGGATGGTGCTGTCCACCGCGTCCGACCCGCCCAGGGTGAAATAGACGTGGTTCAGGTCGCCGGGCGCGCGGTCGGCCAGGGCCGCCGCCAGCCGGATCGCCGGTTCGGAGCCAAGCCCGAAATAGGCGGTGGCGTAGGGCAACTCCTGCATCTGGCGGGTGGCGGCGTCGATCAGGCTCTGTTGCCCGTAACCGGCGTTGACGCACCACAGACCAGCGAAGCCGTCCACCAACCGATGGCCGGAGGCGTCGGTGATCGTCGCCCCGTTGGCGGAGGCGATCACCCGGACGCCCGCCTTTTCATGGCCGCGATACGACGCGACGGGATGCACCAGATGGGCGCGGTCGAGTTCGATGAGGGAATTGCTGAGCAAGGTCTTCTCCAGATCAGCCGAACGCCTGGCTGGCGAGCGCGTAGGTGACGGCGGGGGTGACGGCGGGGGCCGCCGCCGAGGGGGGAGGGGCGGCGGGCGATGGGGCGGGGCGGCGCATGGCGACGCCGCCGCCGACGTGGCGCAGGCCGCAATCGGCCAGCCACGGGCCAAGGCCGGTGTCGGTGGTGGTGTCCACCCGCAGAAAATCGCCCGGATGGGCGGCGATGATGGGGCCGATCAGGGCCTTGGCGCCGTCCAGGTCCGGGGCCGCCACCGGGCCAATGACCTTGCCCCGGCCAAAGTCGCGCAGCGCGGCGAAACCGACGATCCTGCCGTTCCGCCGCAGCAACGTGATGGCGGCCAACGTGGCGAAGCGGGCGAGCAGGCCGCTGCGGTCGGCCCCAAAGGCCTGGCGATCCAGGGCGGCGATGCTGGGCAGATCGGCGGGGTTGGCCGGGGCGACGTCTTCCGTCACCGGCTGCGGCACGGGTCCAGCGTTTCCTTGGTGTTGAAGGACCACGCCGGTTTCGCGGAAGCCCAGCTTCTCATAAAGCGGCAACCCCTCGCGGGTGGCGACGAGGCGCAGGGGGCGGGATCCCGCCAACGCCATCGCTTCATCCATCAGGCGGCGGCCAAGGCCCTGGCCGCGCATCGACTTGGCGACGATGACCATGTTGATGGTGGCCGCGTCGTCCCCGTAGGGCGTCATCAGCACGGTGCCGACCACGCGCGCGCGCGCCTGTCCGTCGGCGTCCGGCTCGCTGGTCACGGCGACCAGCCCTTGGCTTAGGGAAAGGGCCACGCCCCAATCCTCCAGCCGGTGCGGCCACTGCTCCTGTTGGGACAGGGCGAGCGCGTCTTTGAGATGCGTCGCCTCGAAGGCCAGACAGTCAAACGATTGCTTGCTCATAGGTCGTCCTTTCACCCTCTGCTCCAAGAGTGGCAGCGAGCGGTCCCGGACAGGTGTTGAAGGTGGTCGCCGTCGCGACATCTTCCACCTTTGCTTCGGCGGCCCGCCGCATCTTATGCCGTGGACCAAGCGGACGATCCGGTCGATGGGGGCGTCGAGAGGGCGTTGGCCCCGAGTTCGGCGGAGCTTTGCCAACGCCCTCTCCCAAACAAATGCTGAGGGCTGAAGCGGAAACGGAAGATTGTGCTTTCGCGCCGGGCAATTCGGTCAGGCTCGTTGGCGCGGCGTGGCTAGGATCATGGGGCAGGGTTGATCGCCCGCTGTCCTCATCGCCGCCCCTGTCCGGGCCCCATCTCAAGGAATCCGCCATGACCCAGTTTCGGCCGAAATACGTCACCTTCGATTGCCACGGCACGCTCATCAACTATCAGATGGCGGAAGCCGCGCGCGATCTGTACGGGTCGGTCCTTGATGAGGCGCGGATGACGGAGTTCATCAAGAATTTCTCAGGCTACCGTCTCGACGAGGTTTTGGGCGACTGGAAGCCCTACGCGGAAGTGGTTCACAACGCCCTGGAGCGCACATGCAAGCGCAACAACGTCGCTTTCCGCGAGGAGGACGCGCGCATGGTCTATGAGCGGGTTCCCACCTGGGGGCCGCACGCCGACGTGCCGGCCGGGTTGGCCAAGGTCGCCAAGGAAATTCCGCTGGTCATCCTGTCCAACGCGATGAACGCGCAGATCCCGTCGAATGTGGAAAAGCTGGGCGCGCCCTTCCACGCCGTCTACACCGCCGAGCAGGCGCAAGCCTACAAGCCGCGCTTCAAGGCGTTTGAATACATGTTCGACATGCTGGGCTGCGGGCCGGACGACATTCTGCATTGCTCCTCCTCCTTCCGCTACGACCTGATGTCGGCCCATGATCTGGGGATCCGCAACAAGGTGTGGGTCAATCGCGGCCATGAACCGGCCAATCCCTTCTACGGCTATGTCGAGATTTCCGACATTTCCGGCCTGCCCGGCGTGGTCGGGCTGTAAGGAGCGGTTGTTCGGTTCGGGCGGCGAGGATAAGGACGCAGCGCTATGAAATTCGTCTCCTACTGGCACGACACCGGTCCAGCCTTCGCGGGCGGGGTCGAAGGCCCCTTGTCGGGTCACTACGACGTCGCCATCGTCGGCGGGGGGTTCACCGGCCTGGGAGCCGCCCGGCAGTTGGCCAAGGGCGGAGCGCGGGTGATCGTGCTGGAGGCGGGGCGGGTTGGGTCCGGCGCCTCCGGGCGCAACGGCGGGCACCTCAACAACGGTCTTGCCCACAGTTTCCTCGCCGCCAAAACCGCGTTGGGGGCGGAGCGCGCCATCGCGCTCTACCGCGCCTTCGACGCTTCCATCGACACGTTGGAGGCGCTGATCGCCGAAGAGGGGATCGACTGCGATTTCCGCCGGGCGGGAAAGCTGAAGCTGGCCTCCAAGCCCGGCCATTTCGACGCCATCGCCCGGAATTTTGAGGCGGTGAACCGCGAGGTTGACCCCGACACCGCGCTGTTGAGCGCTGAGGGGCTGAGGGGGGAGGTCGGCGCGCCTTTCTTCGGCGCGATGCTGTCGCGCAAGAGCGCCATGATGCACATGGGCCGCTTCATCGTCGGGTTGGCCGACGCGGCCAAGCGGCACGGCGCGGTTCTGGCGGAAGACGCGGCGGTCAGCGCCATCACCCGTTCGGGCGACCGCCACACGCTGGCCACCGGGCGCGGCGCGATCACCGCCAATCAGGTGTTGGTCGCCACCGGCGGCTACACCACGCCCAATTTCAGTTATTTCCGCCGCAGGATCATCTCCGTCGGCAGCTTCATCATCGCCACCCGTCCGCTGACCGATGACGAGATCGCTTCGGTGGCGCCGGGGAACCGCACCTACGTCACCTCGATGAACATCGGCAACTACTTCCGCCTGTCCCCCGACCGCCGCTTGATCTTCGGCGGGCGGGCGCGCTTCTCAGCCACCTCCGACCAGCGGTCCGACGCCAAAAGCGGGGCGGTCCTGCGGGCCAACATGGCGCGGATCTTTCCGCAAATCGCCAGCGTCGACATTGATTATTGTTGGGGCGGTCTGGTGGACATGACCAGCGACCGCTACCCGCGCGCGGGTTATCAGGACGGCTTGTGGTACGCGATGGGCTATTCCGGGCACGGCGCGCAGCTCTCCACCCATTTGGGCATGGCCATGGCCGACGCCATTCTGGGACGGGAAGACCGCAACCCGTTGAAAGGGCTGCCCTGGCCCGCCGTGCCGGGGCATTTCGGCAAGCCCTGGTTCCTGCCGCTGGTCGGGCTGTATTACAAGATGCTCGACCGCGTTCAGTGACGCCAACGGACGCTCGAAAGCGGGTTTCGAGCGTCCGTTCTTGGGTTCGTCGGTGCGGAGCCTCCGGCGGGAACGATGATCGTTCCCGCCGTTTTTTTGCGTCAGCCCAACCCGCCGATGTGGAAGGTTTTCAGCTCCAGATACTCCTCGATGCCCACCTGCGCGCCTTCACGGCCCAAGCCCGATTGTTTGACGCCGCCGAAGGGGGCGACCTCGGTGGAGATCAAGCCGGTGTTCAGCCCGACCATGCCCGCTTCCAACGCTTCGCCCACCCGCCAGGAGCGCGCGAGATTCTGCGTGTAGAAATAAGCGGCCAAGCCGAAGGGCGTGGCGTTGGCGAGCGCGATGGCCTCCGCCTCCGTCTCGAAACGGAACAGCGGGGCGACCGGGCCGAAGGTTTCCTCGTTGGCCAGCAGCATGTCGGTGGTGGCGTTGGTCAGCACCACCGGGGCGACGAACTGCGGCCCATCCGGGGCGACCGCCGACGACACGATGGTCGCGCCCTTGGCCACCGCGTTGGTGATGTGGCGGTTGATCTTCTCGACGGCGGCGGCGTTTATCATCGGGCCGATGGCCACCCCCGGCTCCAGCCCGGATCCCACGCGCATGGCGTTGACCCGTGCGACCAACCGGTCGCGGAAGGCGTCGTACACCCCCGCCTGCACCAGGATGCGGTTGGCGCAGACGCAGGTTTGCCCGCCATTGCGGAATTTGGAGATCAGCACCCCCTCCACCGCCTGATCCAGGTCGGCGTCGTCAAAGACGATGAAGGGCGCGTTGCCGCCCAGCTCCAGGCTCAACCGCTTGATGCTGGCGGCGGCCCCGCGCATCAGCAGCGAGCCGACGCGGGTCGATCCGGTGAAGGAGATCTTGCGCACCGTGTCGTTGGCGAGGATTTCCTCGCCGATGGCTTCGGGGCGACCGGTCAGGATGTTGATGACGCCCGCCGGGATCCCGGCCCGCTCGGCCAGCACCCCCAGCGCCAGCGCCGAGTAGGGGGTGAAGTCGGACGGCTTGATGACCACGGCGCAGCCAGCCGCCAGCGCCGGGGCCACCTTGCGGGTAATCATCGCGTTGGGGAAGTTCCACGGCGTGATGACGCCGCAGACGCCGACCGGCTCCTTCAGCACCACGATCCGGCGGTCGGGCGTGGGGGAGGGGATGGTCCCGCCGCCGATGCGCCGGGCCTCCTCCGCGAACCATTTGACGAAGGACGCGCCATAGCGGATTTCGCCGCGCGCCTCGTCCAGCGGCTTGCCCTGCTCCAGCGTCAGGATGCGGGCCAGATCCTCCAGGTTTTCGATCATCAGGGCGTGCCAGCGCTCCAGCAGCGCGGCGCGCTCGGCGTGGGTGCGCTTCCGCCAGGCCGGGAAGGCGGCGGCCGCCGCCGTGATGGCGTCGCGGGCGTCGTTCCCGTCCATGTCGGGGACCGCGCCGATCACGCTCTGGGTCGCCGGATTCTGGACCGTCATCGTGTGACCGGCGGCCCCGTCGCGCCAACGCCCGCCGATCAGCCCCTGTTCGCGGAACAGGGTGGGATCGGTCAGAAGGGAAAGGATGGTCATGGTCGTGTCTGTTCCTGTTGCGGGGTGGGGTGCGGTCAGGACAGGGCCGACAGCACGGCGGCGGTGATGGCGTCGGTGCGGTCCTTGCCGGGAATGGTCCCGACGCCGCGCCCGGTGGTCGCGCCCAGCGCGGCCATCACGCGGTCGGCGGCGGCCTGTTCCCCCAGATGCTCCAGCATCATCGCGCCGGACCAGATGGCGGCGATGGGGTTGGCTATGCCGAGATGGGCGATGTCGGGGGCGGAACCGTGCACCGGCTCGAACATCGACGGGGCGTTGCGGCTGGGGTTGAGGTTGGCCGACGCGGCGAAGCCCAAGCCGCCCTGGATCGCCGCCCCCAGATCGGTGAGGATGTCGCCGAACAGGTTGGAGGCCACCACCACGTCCAGGCTGTCCGGGTTCGTCACCATGCGCGCGGCCATCGCGTCAACGTGATAGCTCGTCACCTCGACGTCGGGGTGTTCAGCGGCCAGTTGGCGGGTGATCTCGTCCCAGAAGACCATCGAATGCTTCTGCGCGTTCGATTTGGTGACGGAGGCGAGCTTGCCGCGCCGGGCGCGGGCCTGGGCGAAGGCGAAGCGCAGGATGCGCTCCACCCCCATGCGGGTGAAGATCCCGGTTTCCACCGCCACCTCATGCGCCGTGCCCTGGTGGACGCGGCCACCGGCCCCGGAATATTCGCCTTCGGTGTTTTCGCGCACGCACAGGATGTCGAAGCCGCCGCGCCGCAACGGCCCCTCCACCCCCGGCAGCAGCCGGTGCGGGCGGACGTTGGCGTATTGCTCGAACGCCTTGCGGATGGGCAGCAGCAGCCCATGCAGGGACACCGAATCCGGCACCTCCGCCGGCCAGCCGACGGCCCCCAGCAGGATGGCGTCGAAGCGGCGCAGCGTCTCGATTCCATCGGCGGGCATCATCGCGCCGGTGTCTTTGTAATACGCGCAGGACCAGGGCAGGGCGGTTCCCTCCAGCGCGAAGCCGGATCCCTTGGCCACGGCTTGCAGCACCTCCCACGCGGAATCGATCACCGCGTGTCCGATGCCGTCGCCCTTGATGATCGCAATGGAATGGGTTTTCATCAGACGTCCCTTACAAGCCGATCAGCACGCTTTTGCTGCGGCGGTTGGCGAGATAGGCGTCGCGCCCGAGATCCTTGCCGATGCCGGAGCGTTTGTAGCCGCCGGTCGGCAGGATGTGGTCGCGGGAGCGGCCATAGCGGTTGACCCAGACCGTCCCAGCCTGAAGCCGCCGGGTCAGGCGCAGCGCGCGCGACAGGTCGCGGGTGTAAAGACCGGCGGCCAGCCCGTAGGTGGGATGGTCGGCCATCGCCATCGCCTCCTCCTCCGCATCGAAGCGCTGCACGGTCAGGACCGGGCCGAAAATTTCCTCAACCACGGCGGGGGAGGTTTGATCGACCCCGGTGAGCAGCGTCGGCGCGTAGAAATAGCCATCGCCTTCCATCGGGCCGCCGCCGGTCAGGCATTCCACCGATCCGGTGAGCGAGGCCGACACGATGGCGTGGATGCGGTCGCGCTGCCGTTCGGAGATGATCGGGGAATAGCGCGTCTCCGCGTTCCAGGTCGGGCCGGGGCGGACGGCGCGCATGTGGCCCACAATCCGGTCCAGCAGCGCGTCGGCCACCGACCGTTCCACCAGCAGGCGCGACCCGGCGACGCAGGCTTGCCCGGCGTTGGACAGAACGCTGGTGGCGATGGCGGCGGCGGCCTTGTCCAGATCGGCGTCGGCGAAGACGATTTGCGGGCTTTTGCCGCCCAGCTCCAGCGTCATCGGCTTGACGCCGCTGCGGGCGACGTCGGTCATGATCGCCGATCCCGCCGCCGTCGATCCGGTGAAGCTGACCTTGGCGATGCCGGGATGGCGGGTGATGGCCGCCCCGGTGGTCGGGCCGTCGCCCAGAACGATGTTGATGAGACCGGCGGGCAAACCGGCCTTCACCGCCAGTTGCGCCAGCAGCACGGTGGAGAAGGGCGTCATTTCCGACGGCTTCAGCACCACGGCGTTGCCCGCCGCCAGCGCCGGGCCAAGCTTCCAGCCCGCCATCGACAGTGGGAAATTCCACGGCGTGATGGCGCCGACGACGCCATACGGCTCCGTCATCACCAAGCCGAGGGCGCCGTCGTCGGTGGGGGCGAGGTCGCCGCCCTCCTTGTCGGCGAATTCGGCGAAGAAGCGGATCTGTTCCGCCGTCACCGCGATGTCCCCGGCGACGAGCTGGCCGACCGGGCGGGTGGAGGACAGCGCCTCCACCTTCGCCAGGGTTTCGGCCTCCGCCTCGATCAGGCCGGCCCAGCGGTGCAGGACGTTGGTGCGCTCGCGCGGGCGCACATTGCCCCAGTTGCTGGTTTTCAGGGCGGCTTGCGCGGCAGCGACCGCCTCGTCCACCCGATCGGATGAGGCCATCGGGCAGTCGGCGTAAGCCCGACCATCGGACGGGCGGCGCATCGGCAGCCCATCGCCCCCCGCCGGAATCAGGCGGTCGCCGATCCAATGGCCGATGGGCACCGGCAGGCGATCCGGGTCAAAGGTCAGGCTCATGACGCGTCCTCAGGTGATGGTGACGTAGATTTTGCGGACCGTCTCGATGGTCTTCCACACGCCGACGAAGCCCGGCTTCATGACGAAGCTGTCGCCCGCGCGGTAGACCACCGGCTCCCCGCCGTCCGGGGTGATTTCGACGACGCCCGCCAGGATGTGGCAGAACTCGAAGGTCGTTCCCTTGATGGAGCGGGTTTCGCCCGGGGTGGCTTCCCACACGCCGGTCAGGATGGTGTCGTTCTTGTCGGCGTCCTGCGCCCAGGTCTTGAAGGCGGGCGACCCGGCGATCAGCCGTTCCGGCAGCGGGCCGGATTCGCGCGGGGCGAAGGTCGGGTTCGGATCGATGGTCTTGAGCAGCGACATGGAAAAGCCTTTGGTCAGAAGCGGCGGGGCCGCGAGGGAAGGGAATGAGTGGGGCGTCAATAGCCGCGCCGCCGGTCCACCAGCCCGACCGGATCCAACCCGGCCCAGTGACGGCGCAGGTTGGCGATGACCGCCTGGGCGGCGCTGTCGGGTTGGGTGACGCTGGCGATGTGCGGAGTCAGCAGGATGTTCGGGTGCGACCAGAAGGGATGATCGGGCGGCAGTGGTTCCGGGTCGGTCACATCGATCACCGCGCCGGAGAGATGGCCGGAATCGAGCGCGTCCAAAAGCGCCGCGTGGTCCAACTGCGGCCCGCGCCCGGTGTGGACCAGCGCCGCCCCCTTGGGCAGCTTGGCCAGCAGCGACGCGTCGAGGAATCCGCGCGTGTCGGGGGTCAGCGGCAGCAGCACGATCAGGATGTCGGTCTCGGCCAGCATCGCGTCCAGCCCGTCCGCGCCATGGCGGCAGGTCACGCCGTCCAGGTGACGCGACGAACGGCTCCAGCCCGCCAGTGGGAAGCCGAAGGGCTTCAGCCGTTCCAGCACCGCTTGCCCCAGCACGCCCAGCCCCAGCACGCCGACCCGGCGCCGCGCCGCCTGCGGCTGCGGCAGGGCGCGCCAGACGCCGTGCGCCTGCTGGGCGCGGTAGGCCGGAAGCTGGCGGTGCAGCGACAGCACGGCCATGGTCGCGTATTCCTGCATCATGCGGACGATGCCGTCCTCCACCATGCGGACGACCTTCACATGGTCGGGCAGAGTGGACATGGTGAATTGGTCCACCCCCGCCCCGATGGAAAAGACCATCTCCAGATTGCGGTAACGGGCAAGGTTGTCGGGGATGGTCCAGGTGATGAGGTGACGCACCGCGTCGGGATCGACGGTGGCCGGATCCATGGAGAAGGGAATCTCGGGCAGTTCGCGGGCGAAGGCTTCGGCGAAGATCGCGCCGCGCGCGGCGTCGGAATGGAACAGAAAGGTCATAAGCGTTCCTTGGGCTTTCCTGGAGCGTGGCGCGGTTGGCGGGCGGTCAAAGGCGGCAACGGGCGCCCAACGCTTCGATCATCGATTGGCAGGCCTGCAACTCGTCGAGGCGGATGTGCTCGTTGGGGCGGTGCGCGCGGGAAATGTCGCCGGGGCCGCAGATGATCGCGTCCATCCCGGCGGTCTGGTACAGACCGGCTTCGGTGCCATAGCTGACGGCGGCCAGCGGCTCCTGCCCGGTCAACTCCTCCAGCAAACGCGCCAACGGCGAGCGGGCGGCGAGCGACAAAGCGGGATAAGCGCCAATTTCCGTCCAATCCACGGCGAATCCCTGCTCCTCCAACCGCTCCGCCGCGCGGCGCACCGGCTCCAGCAGGGTGGAGGGATTGACCCCGGCGATGGCGCGGGCCTCGAATTCGGCGGCGCAGACGTCGGGGATGATGTTCACGGCCCGCCCGCCCTGGATCGTGCCGACCTGCAAGGAGGAGTAGGGCGGCTCGAACACGGAATCCATCGGGCCATGGGTCAAACGTTCAGCCTGGACGACGGCGGCGGTCAGCGCGTCGGTCATGGCGTGGATGGCGTTCAAGCCCTGGTCGGGGCGGGACGAATGGCCTGACCGCCCCCGAATGGTCAGCCGGGCCGCCGCCTTGCCCTTGTGGGCGCGGACGGCGCGCAGGCCGCTCGGCTCCCCCACGATGACGCCGATGGGGGGGGCGCAGAAGCTGGGCAGATGCGGCAGCAAATGCGGCGCGCCCTGGCAACCGGCCTCCTCGTCATAAGTGAAGGCCAGATGGATGGGGCGGGCGAGCGGGGCGGCGGTCAAGGCGGGCAGCGCCGCCAACGCCGCCGCGATGAACCCCTTCATGTCCGAGGTCCCGCGCCCGTAAAAGCAATCGCCGTCGGCGCGCAGTTGGAACGGGTCGCTGGTCCATTCGGGTTCGGTCGCGGGAACCACGTCCATGTGGCCGGACAGAACATAGCCCGGCACCATCGCCGGGCCGATGGTGGCGAACAGGTTGAAGCGGTCGCCCTCCGGCCCCGGCAGCACCCGCACGCGGACCCCCGCCCCCTCCAGCACGCGGCGAATCGCGTCCACGATGGCGCCGTTGGGGGTTCCGACGACGGAGGGAACGGCGATCAGATCCTTCAGGATGTCGATCACGGTCATGACGGCTTCCCCTTGCTCCGCGACGCAACGCGGGCGTCGGGAGTCTGTTCGGTCTGGCGGTTGGGAGGTTTTGCGGGTGTGCGGAAAGGGCCAGGGCCACGTCGGTTCCGACCTCTCGATCTTAGCGGCTGGGCGCTCAATTCCATGCTGAATGCGTCGGCGATTTGGAGGATTGTTGTGCGAGGTCGGTTCTTTGCGGTGATTTGTGCGGTTGGGTCGCCGGTAGTCTCAAGAGACGGTTGGCGGCCCAGGCGCGTTGGCCCACGGATGCGCCGACCCAAGCGGCAGACACGCGCAGCAGGAGGAAGCAGTGAGCGAACGCGGGCTAGCGGAGGGGTCGGGGAACAGCGCGTCGTCCGCCGTGCTGACGGTCGACGCCTTCGACGTGCGGATGGCCGACGTCGCCGACATTGCGCTGGAGCGCTTGCAAGCGCTGTCGATTTCGGTTGGCTGGCCGCATCGGGCGGAAGATTGGCAGTTCGCGCGCGGGGTCGGTCACGGCTTCGTCGCGTTGGACGAGATCGACCGGGTTCTGGGGTCGGCGATGTGGTTTCCCCATGGCGACGATTTCGCGACCATCGGCATGGTCATCACCTCGCCCCGCTTGCAGTTCTTGGGGGTCGGGGATTGGCTGATGAAACGGGTGATGTCCGCGTCGGCGGGGCGGAGCTACCGGCTCAACGCCACCCGCGCCGCGCACGCGCTCTACCGCTCCCTCGGCTTTGTGGCGAATCGAACCGTGTTCCAGTGTCAGGGCGAGGCGCGCCGGTCGGAGGAAACGGTCGGCGGCAGCGCGGCGCGCCGTCTGGACGCCACGGACCTTCCGGCGGTGACGGCGCTCGACGCGCGCGCCTTCGGAACCCCGCGCGCCGACTTGATCGCGCGTTTGTTCGCCCAATCGGTCGGTTATGGGATCGAGCGGGATGGCGAACTGGTCGCCTTTTCCCTGTGCCGCCCCTTCGGACGCGGGCATGTCGTCGGCCCGGTGGTCGCCGGGCTGGACGACGACGCGGTCGCCGTGGTCCGCCCCCATGTGGACGCGCATGACGGCCGCTTCCTGCGTCTGGACACCCACCTGGAGGACGGGGTTTTTCCGCTGTTCCTCGCCCGGTCGGGTCTGCGGATTTTCGACACGGTGCTGACAATGTCGCTGGGCGCGCCCTTGACCGATCCGGCGACGCGCGGACCCGACCGGCCCGTCACCTTCGCCCTCGCCGCCCACGCTTTGGGATGACGCGACGCTTGAAACGTCCTTTCAAGCGTTCGCTGGCGTCAGACTTGATGAAAGGATGCGCCGATCATGTCGGCACGCGCACCGGAACCGCCGCTCGTCACCAGCGGGGCCGCTTTGCGGCTTGCGTCGGCAGGCCTGTTCGTCGTGATGTCGCTGTTCATTCGGATGGCCACCGTCGAGATTCCGATCGGGCAGATCATCTTTTACCGCAGCGCCCTCGCCCTGCCGCCGATCCTCCTGTATCTCATGTGGCGTCGGCAATTTCCGCAGGCGCTGAAAACCCGGCAACCGGTTGGGCACATCAAGCGCAATCTGTTTGGCGGCGTGGCGATGGTGCTGTCCTTCGTCTCGCTGGCCTATTTGCCGCTGGCGCTGGCGACGGCGCTGGGCTTCCTGGCCCCGCTGCTCGTCGTGCCGGCGGCGATGATCGCGTTGCGGGAACGACCGGGGGCGCTGGCGGTCGGGGCGGCGTTGAGCGGCTTCGCCGGGGTCGCCCTGATGCTCGCCCCCGCCTTTCAGGGGCCGACGCTGGACCACAACACCGTGATCGGGGTGGCCGCCGGTCTGGCCATGTCGGTCGCCACCGCCGCCGGTCGGATCCAGATCAAGGCGTTGACCGCGACGGACGCGCCGGGAACCATCGCCTTCTATTTCGCGGCGATCTGCGCGTTGGGCGGCCTGATGAGCTGGCCGTTCGGCTGGGTCGAGACCAGTTGGCCCATGTTGGCCAATCTGGTGGCCGCTGGCTTCATCGGGGGGTTGGCGCACATCACCATGATCGAAGGAATGGCCCGTGCGTCGGTGTCCACACAGGCCCCGTTTGATTACACCGCGATGGTGTGGGCGTTGGCGTTTGACGTGTTGATCTTCGGTCTGTCGCCAAATCCAGTCAGTCTGGCCGGAGCCGTGGTGATCGCCGCGTCGGCGATGGCGGTTCCGTTGGCGGATTGGCGCGCGGCCCGATCCGCCGCGCGTCAGGGTGAGGCTTAGCCCATCGGGCCGCGTGTCGGGGGGCGTCAGCGGAGAGATGTGGAAGGACGTTGACCGTTTGCCCAGCCAGATGGGCGGTTTCCAGCCTGGCCTGCGCGCGGCTTGATGTTTGGAGCGGAGAGGGTCAGAGGGCGCCGACCTTGATTTTTGAGCCGTCCGACAGGCGCGACAGGCGGTAGGGGTGAGGGTCGACGCTGGGTTTTTCATTGGCGATCATCTCAGCCGCCAGAAAGCCGACGCCCGGCCCAAGACCAAACCCGTGGCCTGAGCAACCGGCGGCAAGATAGAAGCCGTCGACCTGATCGACGGGAGAGATGACGGGCACCGCGTCCGGCGTGGAATCCACATAGGCGCCCCAGCTCTCGTCGATTTCGATGTTGGCCAACGCCGGGAAGCTTGATCGCACGTTGGACAGGATCGCGGACACGAATTTTGGGCTGGGCGCGGGATCGAGAACGCGGAGGTCGGAAAATTTGCGGTCCTTGCCAAGGAACCAGTTGGACAGCGATTCCGGCCCCACGAAAAAGGATTTTCCCACGCCAACCTGCACCGCGCGCAGACGTTTCAGGAACATCGGGATGAAAGGTTTGGCGTATCGAAGGCTTTGCGGGGTGATTTCAAGAGTCGCCTTGCCGCTGATCGTCATCGTGTAACTGCCGTCAAGACGGCGGGTCAGGGCGCAATCGGGCGTGTACAGCACCTCGCCGACGTTCGGAGCCGGTCGGGAGCGCAGGGCGGTCTGGCGGACGCTTGCCTGGGGAAAGCGGATCCCGAACAGGTGACAAAAAGCGGACGCCCACGCGCCAGCGGCGCAAAGGACGGCGTCAGTCTTGATTAGTCCCTTTTCCGTGTGGACGCCCGTCACCGCTCCATTGGTTATGTCGAGGCCATAGGCCGCGCATTGTTGATGGATCGTCGCGCCAAGCGCCCGCGCGCCTTCCGCCAGGACGGGCGCGGCGAGCGCAGGCTCGGCCTTTCCGTCACGGGCGGCGTGGACGCCCCCGCGCCATGTGCGCTTTGCTTCAGGAAACTTCTCCGCCGTTTCGCGCGCCGTCAACATGCGGGTTTCGACATCATAGAGCTTGGCGACCTCCTGCCATTTTGCCCATTCCGCCAACTGCTTGTCGTCGTCGCTGGCGTAAAGCAGGCCGCAGCGTCGGAACCCCAGATCCTGCCCAATCTCACTGGCCAGATCGTCCCAAAGCCGCATCGCCAGCACGGACAGCGGCATTTCTCGTGGGTCGCGATTTTGCTGCCGACACCATCCCCAATTTCGGCTCGACTGTTCGCAGCCGATGTAGCCTTTCTCAAGCAGCGCGACGGACAGACCCCGCTTCGCCAGATAATAGGCGGTCGCCGAACCGACGATGCCGCCGCCTATGACGACGACGTCGGCGTGACCCGGAAGGGTTTCGTCGTTTGGAATTTTCTTGGCTCTTGGCGACATCGTCCTGTTCCAGCGTTTTTAAAGGATCAACGACAGTTCTGACCAGTTCGGGGCGACGCCCGGCGCCGCTTCTGGCGCGGAGCGGTCCGCCGTAAAAACACAGCCCGCCTTGCCGTCACACTCGGTCAATGCGGGGCGTAACCGAGGATGGCCTTGGTTTCGAGGCATTCCTCCAGCCCGTAGACGCCGTATTCGCGTCCATTGCCGGATTGTTTGTAGCCACCGAAGGGGGCATGGGCGTCCCAGGCGGGATGATTGATGTGGACCTGCCCGGAGCGGATGCGCCGTGCGATTCGCCGCGCGCGGTCCAAATCCGACGACTGGACATGACCGCCCAGCCCGAACACCGTGTCGTTGGCGATGGCCACGGCCTCCTCTTCGCTCTCATAGGGCATGATGCAGAGCACCGGGCCGAAAATCTCCTCCTGGGCGACGCGCATGCCGGTGGCGACGCCCGAAAAAATGGTGGGCCGCGCAAAATACCCGTGAGTGATCCCTGCGGGTTTGCCGAGGCCGCCACAGAGCAGCGTCGCGCCCTCTGCGACGCCAACCGCGATCATCCGCTGCACCCGGTCAAACTGCGCCTTGTTCGCGATTGGCCCCAGAGTGGTTTTGGGATCCTGTGGGTCGCCAACGACGAGCGTCTCAACATGGCGTCGGGCCAAGGCCTCGACCTCGCCCAGCCGGTCGGCGGGCACGATCATCCGGGTCGGCGCGCTGCACGACTGTCCGACGTTGCGAAAGGCCGAGGTGACGCCAAGCGGCACCGCCCGTGCAAAATCGGCGTCGGGCAACAGGATGTTGGGTGATTTGCCGCCCAGTTCCTGGACCACGCGCTTGACCGTCGTGGCGGCGGTCTGCGCCACCAGAACTCCGGCGCGCACCGATCCGGTGATCGACACCATATCGACATCGGGATGTGCGGCGATGGCCGCGCCAACCTCCTCGCCGGCGCCGTTGACCATGTTGAAAACGCCCGGCGGCGTTCCCGCGTCATGCATGATTTGGGCGAACAAAAGCGCGCTGAAGGGCGACAGCTCGCTGGGTTTCAGCACGACGGCGCAGCCTGCGGCGATGGCGGGCGCCAGCTTGGCGGTGATCTGGTAGAGCGGCCAGTTCCAGGGCGTGATGAGGCCGCACACGCCGATTGGCTCGCGGACAATCGCCGTCGGTCCCTTCTGGACGATGAAGTCATAGGTGGCCAGCGTCTCGACCGCCGCCCGCACATGCGCGATGGCCAACGGCGCCTGCGAGGCGCGGGCAAAGCTGATGGCGGTTCCCATTTCCGCCGTCATGGCTTGCGCCAGCTCCTCCGCCCGGGACTCCATCAAATCTGCGATCCGTCGCAGCAAGGATCGCCGCTCCTCCACCGAGGTCATGGCGAAGGCCGGGAACGCGGCGCGGGCGGCGGCGACCGCTTGATCGACGTCGCGGGCCGTTCCGGCGGCGATGGAGCCGATGACGGCTTCGGTGGCTGGGTTGACCACCTCTATGGTCGCGTCCGAGGAGGGGGCGACCCATTGGCCATCAATGTAGAACTGTCGGGCGTTTGCTGTGTCCATGTTCGCTCTCCTCCTGACGCGGACGCTTAGCCGTCCAGGCTGGGCTTCAGCGCAGAAAATCCTGCAATTTGTAATAGGCGCCAACGAATGGCAGAAACCATGTCGGGCCGAAATGGCCGGGAATGGCCGGCCAGTTGAAATCACGCCAGGGATTGGCGGCGGCGTCGCCGTCCATGATTTTCGCCATGATCTGGCCCATATAGGTTGACATCTGCGTGCCGTGCCCGCTGTAGCCCATGGAATAGAACAGGCCGTCCTGTTCGCCCGCGCGGGGCAGGCGGTCCGCCGTCATGTCCACCATGCCGCCCCAGCAATAATCGATCCTTACGTCGGACAGGTCGGGAAAGATCTCGATCATCGACTGTCGGAGGATCGCGCCGCTCTTGACGTCGGAACGGGCGTTGGACGCGGCGAAGCGCGCCCGCCCGCCGAACAGCAGCCGGTTGTCGGGCGTGACGCGGAAATAGGTGACGAAATTCTTGGTGTTCGTCGCGTTGCGGCGGTGGGGCAGCAGGCTGTCCAGGCGGGCGACCGACAAAGGCTCCGTCGCGATCAGGAACGCGCCGACCGGCACGATGCGGCGGCGGAAGTAGGACAGCGGGCCGACGGCGGAGGTTCCCGTCGCCAGCAAGACCTGTTTGGCCGTGATGGAGCCGGACGGCGTGGTCAGGCGATGCGCGTGACCGTTCAGCCGTTTCATGCCGATGACCGGCGCGTTCTCATACAGCCGGGCGCCGTGCCGCGTGGCCGCCGTCGCCAGACCATGGACAAACTTGCCCATGTGCATGGCCGCGCTGTTGGGAAAGAGCAAGCCGCCGAAATAACGGTCGCTTCCCACCTCCGTTCCCAAATCCTTGCGCGGAATCAGGCGGCAGTCGGGATCCGCGCCCTGCGCCATCAACGCCTGGGAGCGCGCGAGCTTGTCGTAATGCGCGGGCTTCGCCGCCAGCTTCAACTTGCCGACCCGCTTGAAATCGCAGTCGATGCCCTCGTCCTGGATGATGCGCTCGACCGTGTCCACCGCCGTGTTGAAGCTCAGATAGAGCCGTTTGGCGAGGTCCGGCCCCAACCGGCCAACCATTCCGGCATAGTCCTGCGCGAAGCCGTTGTTGCACATCCCGCCATTGCGGCCCGACGCGCAGCCGCCCAGGGATCCGGCTTCGAGCAGGACCACCCGCGCGCCTTTCTTCGCCAGGGCCAGCGACGCGGAAAGCCCGGTGAAGCCGCCGCCCACGACCGCCACGTCACAATCCCCCTCGACAGGACCTTGGTCGAGGGCGAGGAATTTGGGGGCGGTGTCGAGCCAGTAAGGTGTCAGTTTCATCGCGTTCGCCTCAACCAAAGGATTGGCTGGCAAGGCCAAAGATGCGTTCCGGCCCGACCGCCGGAGGACGGATCCCCCGGACCATCGTCGTGACCGCGCCGACGTTCGCCAAGCCTTGCGCGGTCAGCCAATCGCCAAGGTCGCTGTCGTTGGGGCCGCCGTCGTTGGGAATGTCCACGCGCAGGAAGGCGCCCGCCTTCGCGCGGAGAAAACGCCGGATGAGCGATTGGGCGTCGCCCGCAGATCGGGCGATGATCGGGCCGATGGCGTGACCCAGACCAAACGGGCGGCACATGGCGAAACCCTGGACCTCCCCATCGCGCTCGATCACGGCGGCGGCGCCGATCCGATCAAACGCCGCGATCAGCCTTGCCCGTTCCGCGCCGAACGCGCTCTCGTCGATGCGCAGGATCGCGGGAAAATCGTCCGGTCGCGCCGGGCGCACGAGATGGTCATGGCCGGACAGCGGCGTCCGGGCCGCGTCCATCGGCGTTGGCCCCTGGTGCTGGTGAACGGCGCCGACGCTGCGGAAGCCGAACGCCTCATAAAGGCGAAGACCTTCCAGGGTCGCGTTGAGCAACACGCAGCGGTCTTTGTTGGCCGCGAGCAGAGCGTCCATCAGGAGGCGCCCAACGCCTCGGCCCTGCATGTCGGGGGACACGATGATCGTTCCACAGGTCGCGAAAGCGTCGCCATAGGACCACCACAGGGCCGAGGCCAGGATCCGATCCTCGGACTCCACCAGCACGCCCTGTCCCAACGCCAGGGCGACGCGCCAGTCCTCTCGACGATAGGGCCAACGGACCGCCTGCGACAACCGCAGGGCGCCGTCAAGATCGCGGTCTGCGGGGGTCATCGGTCGCAACGTGGCGGCGGCAACGGTGGTGGTCACGCGTCCAATTCCCTAGCAACAGTGTCAATCAGCGGGCGTCGCGATGGCCGCGCTTTTCAGACAGGCCGCGATGGCGTCGATTTCGACCAGACAGCCATAATGAAGTTCGGGCGCCGGCACGATGGATCGCGCGGGGCGGACGTTCCCCATCATTTCGGCGTAGATGGCGTTGAAGCGCGGCCAGTTTTCGATGCCGACGAGGTAAACCGTCACCTTCAGCACGGTTTCGGGCGATCCGCCCGCCGCCTCCACCACCGCCAGCATGTTTTGGATCGCCAACCGCGCCTGCTGCTCAAACGGCGCCGCGCAATGGCGCGCGCCGTCGGGCGCGATGGGCAATTGGCCCGACACATAGATCAGGCCGCCGTGCCGAACGCCTTGGGCGTAATGCCCGCCGGCCGGCGCGGCTTTGTCGGTGGACACCGCCGCGACAAGCGGCGTGTCCGTGTTGCGATCGCCCATCGTCACCATCCTCCAAAGCGCGGCCAGACCGCTTCGATTGTGTCGCCGCCGCTTCGCACGACGTGATATGCCCCATGCTGCGCGCCCGTCGCGCAAGCGTGGTTGGGCAGGATGCGCACGCGCGCGCCGATGGGCAGATCGGGCAGCCGGGCGTCCGATCCCGGGCGCACGCTGATGATGCCGTGCTCCTGGTTGGCGTCGGACAGGATCAGGTCGCCAAACGGTCGCCCGTCGATGTCGCAAACCAAGCCGTATCCTTGGTCAATTTTTTGTTTGGCCGTTCCGCGATCACGGGACATCGCCATCCAGCCCGCGTCCACCAGGATCCAGCCCTTTTCAGGCTGATGGCCAATGACGGTTCCCAGCACGGACAGCGCGATGTCGTCAATCCGGCAGACGCCGATCCCCGCCATCACCAGGTCGAAGAAGACGAAGACGCCCGCGCGCACTTCAGTCACGCCGTCCAGCGATTGCGCGACATGCGCGGTGGGCGTCGATCCCACGCTGACCACGGGGCAGGCGAAACCGGCGTCGCGCAGCAGGGCGGCGGCCTGCGCCGCGCTGGCGCGCTCGACCTCGGCGCAGGCGCGCAGCGCGTCATCGCCAATCGCGCCATAGCTGGCCCCCGCGTGGGTGAGGACGCCGCGAAGGCGACCGCCCTCCTCCAACGCCCGGGCGATGGCGACCAGCTTGGCCCGATCGTCGGGCCGCACGCCGGAGCGATGACCGTCGCAATCGAGTTCGATGAGCGCGGGAATGGCGTCACCGGCGCGCCGGGACGCGCTGGCGATGGCCTGAGCCTGTTCCACGGTGTCGAGCGTGACCGCCAGATCGACGCCCTCCGCCCGAAGCGCCAGGATCCGGTCGATCTTGTCGGGAGACACGCCCACCGCGTAGATCATGTCCTTGACCCCGGCGTGGCCGAACTGTTCGGCTTCCTTCAAAGTCGAGACGGTCGCAGGCCCCGATGGATCGGTCATCACCAGGCGGGCGGCGTCGACCGACTTGGCCGTTTTCAGATGGGGGCGGAGCGTGACGCCCAGCCGGTCCAGCCGTTCGCGAAGCCGCCCGACGTTGCGCTCCATGCGGTCCCGATCAAGAAGGAGACAGGGCGTGCTGACATCCTTCAGGCTATGGCTGCGGTTTTCGGGGAGGTTCTGGGTCATTTCATCCAGCCAAGCTCATTTTGTTTCATGATGGACGGCGCGACAGCCCTTGCATTTTAAGATGCGCTCGATAGCATGCAATTAATGACTCCTGCATATTGCATTAAGATAAGACTTAATGATCTCAAGCGACGAACTTGTCTTTTTCCGCGTCGTTTCCGGCTCCACGTCGCTGGCGGACGCGGCGCGCACGCTCAACGTCACGCCACCCGCCGTCACCCAGCGGTTGAAAACGCTCGAACAGCGCATTGGCGTGCGGTTGATGGACCGCACATCCCGTGGCCTTTCCCTGACCGACGAGGGCGAATTGCTGGCGGCGGAGGGGGAGGCTATCCTCAAAGCGCTGGATGGACTCGCCGAATCGCTAGGTCAACGGACCACGCGCGTCAGGGGCAAGCTGAGGATCGCGGCGCCCTATGGCTTCGGGCGGGAATATGTCGCGCCGGTTGTGGCGAACTTCGCGCGCCTGCATCCCGAAGCCACGGTCGTCTTGGAGTTGTCGGATCATCCCAATGTGCTGTCGTCCGACAGTTGGGACGTCGTGATTCACATCGGGGCGCTCAATTCAGCGGGGCGTCTCGTCACGACGCTCGCGCCCAACAGACGGATCCTGTGCGCCGCGCCAGCCTATCTCGCCGACTGTCCGGAGATCGAAACGCCCGAGGATCTCCAGCGTCACCGCTGCCTCGCCCTCAGGGAGAACAACGAGGACGTGACGTTGTGGCGCTTTTCCCATCCCGAACAGGGCGTGACGACGGTTCGCGTCAAGCCGGTCATGTCGAGCAATGACGGCACAATCATGCGCGCCTGGGCGGCCTCTGGCCTTGGCGTCATCGTTCGGTCCGAGTGGGATGTGGCCGGTGATCTTGCCGCAGGGCGGTTGGTTCACATTCTGCCGCGCTGGACCTGCCCGGCTGCGGATGTGGTCGCGTTGCTCAACGCGCGGCATGGCCGCAGCCGAAGAGCCACGGTGTTTCTGGAGATGATGCGCGCGGCCCTGCATCCGTTGCCTTGGCACGCGCCCGATCAGCGGGCCGATCAGGCGCATGGCGAATGAGCAGGGCGACATCTGGCGATTTTCCATCAGGGCATGCCCGGTGATCGCCAGCGCCAAGGCCGCCTTCTGGTCCTGACGGCTTCCGTCGGCGCGTGGGGGGAAGCTTGGACCTATGACGCCGACCGCATTCCTGCATCACGTCGCCGCACGCCGAAATTCCCCATGGTTGTGGACGGTTATGCGGCGGGTTTCGATCCCGGCCATCGTCACCGCGCGCCCCCTGTTCGCGCGGGCAATCTCCTCCCCGGCGTGTCAGGTTGCGGCCTTAGAAGGATGTGCCGTCGGCCATCGCAAATCGGCAGCTTCAGCGAGTCCGTCGGGCGACAGCAGCGAAAAATGCCGCCGCTCACTCCGTAGAATTTTTCAATGGATCGCGCTGCGGCCAACACCTTGTGGAGATGTCAAGCATGGGCGCGTTCGATCCACAATGGATTCCAACCTCAAACGGTTTTGGCGTCGTCAGCGTCCACGGCGCCGACCAGCCGACTGGCGGCGTGTTTCATCGCCTGATGAATGCGCGGCGTTGACCAACCGCGCGGAGCGCCCGCTCCAGCGACCAAACGCGTCAAGACGACCGGCAAACGGTCGCATGTGCGAAACGGCGGCTGCAAAGCCGCTCGGGAGGCGGCAGAGCCGATGAACAGCGGTTCTGTTTCCGACAACTGGACGATGATGGGCGCAGCGGCGCTGCGCCTTGTCAACCAACGCCAAGGAGACTTCACGTGAGCGAGACCCTCAACGCTTCCGCTTTCGAGCGCCTTCCCGCCGATGATCGCCAACGCGTGATGAACGCGTTGTCCCAGGGCGCCAGCCGCCGCGACGTTCTGGCCCTGCTTGGGTTTGGCGGCGCCGCCGCCATGTTCGGCGGCGGCCTGATCGGCATGCCTGGCGCCGCTTTCGCCGCCGAGACGCCGAAGAAGGGCGGGCGCATCCGGGTCGCCGGATTCTCCAGCTCCACCGCCGACACGCTCGATCCGGCCAAGCAGGCGCTGTCGACCGACTATGTCCGTGGCTCCATGTTCTACAACGGGCTGACCACGCTGGACGAGCATATGGCTCCGCAACTGGAGCTGGCCGAATCGATTGAGCATGACAAGGCCACGGTTTGGACGATCAAGCTGCGCAAGGGCGTGCAGTTTCATGACGGCAAGAGCCTGACCGCCGACGACGTCGTCTATTCCCTGAACCGCCACAAGGATGCGGCCGTCGGCTCCAAGGCCAAGGCGCTGGCCAGCCAGATGGAGGAGATCAAGGCCACTGGCCCGCTGGAGGTGACGATCCGCCTGAGCGGACCCAACGCCGACCTGCCGGTGATTTTGGGCACCTTCCACTTCAAGATCGTCAAGGACGGCGTCACCGACTTCTCGACCGCCGTCGGCACCGGCCCGTTCAAGTGCAAGGAGTTCCAACCGGGCGTGCGGTCCGTCGCCGTGCGTAACGAGGCTTATTGGAAGGGCGTCGGCCCCTACCTGGACGAGGTCGAGTATTTCGCCATCTCCGACAACGGCGCGCGGGTCAACGCCCTGCTGTCGGGCGACATCGACATCGCCGCCGCCATCGATTCCCGCTCCAACCGCCAGATCCTGGGCGCCAGCGGCTACGATGTTCTGGAGACGAAGTCCGGCAACTACACCAACCTTATCATGCGGTTGGACGGCGCCCCCGGCAACAACCCGGACTTTGTGTTGGGGATGAAGCATCTGTTCGACCGCGAGCAGATCAAGAAATCGGTCTTCCGTGGTTTCGCCGCAGTGGCCAACGACAACCCGTTGTCGCCCGCCGACCGCTATTACGCCGCCGACCTGCCGCAGCGCCCCTATGACCTGGAAAAGGCGAAGTTCCTGCTGAAAAAGGCGGGCGCGCTGGACAACGCCTTGCAAATCGTCGCCTCTCCGGCGGCGACCGCCTCCGTGGAAATGGCGGTGGTGCTGCAACAGGCGGCGCAGAAGATCGGCATGAAGATCGACATCAAGCAGGTCCCAAGCGACGGTTATTGGTCAAATTATTGGCTGAAGTCGCCGGTTGGCTTCGGCAACATCAACATGCGTCCGACCGCCGACATCCTGTTCAGCCAATTCTTCAAATCCGACGCGCCCTGGAACGAATCGGCGTGGAAGAACGAGAAGTTCGACCAGCTCCTGGGCGCCGCCCGCGCCGAAGCCGACGAGGCCAAGCGCAAGGCGATGTACCACGACATGCAGGTGATGATCCACGAGACCTCCGGCATCGCCATTCCGGCTTTCATCAGCAACCTGGACGCCTTCAAATCCAAGGTCAAAGGCATGCGGCCAATGCCGACCGGCGGCCTGATGGGGTATAATTTCGCCGAGCATGTCTGGCTTGACGCCTGACCATCCGCCGCTGGCGTCCGGCGGGCATGCCCCGCCGGTTGTCGGCACTGGCTTCTCTTCCAAGCAATGGAGGATGCCGAGATGAATGGCGAGATGTCGAAACTCGTCCTCACGCGGCTCGCGACCAGCGCCGCTACGCTGCTGTTCATCGCCGCCGCCGTGTTCGTCATCACGACGATGCTGCCGGGCGATGTGGCGCAGCAGATCCTGGGTCAGAGCGCGACGCCGGAAACCGTGGCCGCCCTGCGCCAGTCCCTGGGGCTGGACCAGTCGGCCTTGGTCCGCTTCTTCACCTGGCTCAGCGGCCTGTTGACCGGCAATCCGGGGCATTCGCTGGTGAACGGCCTGCCGGTGGCGACGCTGATCGGCGGGCGGCTCGGCAACTCGCTTCTGCTGGCCGCCGTCGCCGCCGCCGTGTCGGTTCCGCTGGCGCTGCTGATCGGCGTCACGTCGGCCATGTCGCGCGGCAGCCTGTATGACCAACTGGTGGGGGCCATCACCATCTTCGTGGTGTCGGTGCCCGAATTCCTGGTGGCGTCCCTGGCGGTCCTCGTCTTCGCGGTGAAGCTGCGCTGGTTGCCGGCCCTGGCCCAAGCGCCGGGCGGGCATGACCTGCTCGGCATGCTGCGCGGTTTCGCCATGCCCATCGTGACGCTGAGCTTCGTGATCGTGGCGCAGATGGCGCGCATGACGCGGGCGGCGGTGATCGACACGCTGTCGGCGCCCTATGTCGAGATGGCGCGGTTGAAGGGCGCCGGTCCGATCCGCGTGGTGCTGGCCCATGCGCTGCCGAACGCGGTGGGACCGATCGCCAACGCGGTCGCCCTCAGCCTGTCCTTCCTGTTGGGCGGGGTCATCATCGTCGAGACGATCTTCAATTATCCGGGCATCGCGAAGCTGATGGTCGACAGCGTCGCCACGCGCGACCTTCCGGTTGTGCAGGCCTGCGCGCTGATCTTCTGCGCCGGTTATCTGCTGCTGGTCATGCTGGCGGACCTCGCCGCGATCCTGTCCAACCCTCGGCTGCGCCATCGATGAGCAACTCCCCTCTTTCCCCTCCGGTCGCCGAAATCGCCGCCGCCGAAATCGCCGCCGTTGAAACCACCCCGGTCAAAGTCGCCCCTGCGGAGATCCCCGCTGCGGGATCGGCGCCAGAACGGACCCGAAGCCGTGGATGGCGCGTCAGCCCTGGGGGCATGATCGGCGGCGCCATTGTGATCTTTTGGTTGGCGATGGCGCTGTTCGGCTCCAGCATCGCCCCACACGATGTTGGCGAGATGCTGGACGCCGACATCTTCGAGCCGATGAGCCGCCTTTATCCGTTCGGCACGGACTATCTCGGGCGCGACATTCTAAGCCGGGTGCTGTTCGGCGCCCGCCAGACGGTGGGCACGGCCCTGGCGGCGACGCTGTTGGCGGTGTTCGCCGGTTCTTTCGCCGGGCTGGCGGCGGCGGTGCGCGGCGGCTGGTTCGACGCCGTTCTCAGCCGCATCCTGGACGCGCAGATTTCAATTCCCAGCAAAATGTTCGGCTTGCTGTTGGTGACGGCCTTCGGCTCTTCGGCGCCGGTGTTGATCGGCACGCTGGCCGTCATCTACATGCCCGGCAGCTATCGCCTCATCCGGTCGGCGGCGGTCAATGTGGTGGCGCTGGATTTCGTGTTGGTCGCCCGCGCCCGTGGCGAGAGCCGCTTGCACATCATGGCGCGCGAGGTGCTGCCCAACATCGTCGGGCCAGTGCTGACGGACTTCGGTTTGCGCTTCGTCTATGTCGTGCTGCTGCTGAGCAGCCTCAGCTTTCTTGGGCTTGGCGTGCAACCGCCCGATGCGGATTGGGGATCGCTGGTGCGCGAGAACATCGGTGGGCTTCCCTACGGCGCTCCGGCGGTCATCATGCCCGCCGTCGCCATCGCCAGCCTGACCATCGGGGTCAACATGCTGATCGACAGCCTGTTCGGTCGCAAAAAGCGCTTCGGCGCGCGCCGCAAGGGGAATCGCTGAATGACGGCAACCACGCTCATCCCGAACGACGTCGGCGCCCGCAGCGGCGCAAACGCGGCGGAACCCCTGCTGCGGGTCGAGAATTTGCAGGTGGTGGCCGAGGGCGAGGAGGGCGAGACGCCCATCGTCAAGTCGGTCAGCTTCAGCGTCGCCTGCGGCGAAATGGTCGCGCTGATCGGCGAGTCCGGTTCCGGCAAGACCACCATCGCCCTGTCGGCGATGGGCTACGCCCGCCCGGGCTGCCGAATCGCCGGTGGCCGCGTGCATCTGGGCGGCACGGAGGTGACGGCGCTGGAGGGCGGCGATCTGGCCGATCTGCGGGGCCGCCGCGTCGCCTACATCGCGCAGTCGGCCGCCGCGTCCTTCAATCCGTCGCGCACCATCATGACTCAGGTGGTGGAAAGCGCCCTGATTCACCGCACCGCAACCCGCGCCCAGGCGGAGGACAAGGCCCGCGCCCTCTTCCGCGCGCTGGCTCTGCCCGATCCCGACCATGTCGGCGACCGCTACCCGCACCAGGTGTCCGGTGGTCAGCTTCAGCGGTTGCTGGCGGCGATGGCGCTCATCACCGACCCCGAACTGGTGATCTTTGACGAACCGACCACCGCGCTGGACGTCACCACCCAGATCGAGGTGCTGAAGGCCTTCAAGGCGGTGGTGCGTGAACGCGGAACCACCGGCCTTTACGTGTCGCACGATCTGGCGGTGGTGGCCCAGGTCGCCGACCGCATCATCGTGTTGCGCGACGGGACCGTTCGCGAGGTCGGCGAGACCGCCGCGCTGATCGCGGCCCCGCGCGACGGCTACACCCGCAGTCTTCTGGCGGCGGCGGAACCTGCGCCGCGCGCCATGACGCCTCCGCATGAGACGGCGACTCCGTTGCTGGAGGTGTCGGGGCTGAGCGCGGGTTACGGCGGTTTGCGCTCGGACGGCGCTCCGCACATTCCAATCCTCACCGACATCGGGTTTCGCATCAAGCGTGGCTCGACGCTGGGCGTGATCGGCGAATCCGGCTGCGGCAAGAGCACGCTGGCGCGCGTCATCGCCGGGCTGATGCCGGCGGCGCGCGGCGGCGTCAAGCTTGACGGCCAGCCGCTGGCTCCGTCGCTCGATCGCCGCAGCCGTGAAGAGTTGCGCCGCATCCAGATTGTCTTCCAGATGGCCGACACCGCGCTGAACCCGGCGTTGACCATCGCCGCCAGCCTCGGTCGACCGCTGACCTTTTATCATGGGTTGAAAGGCGACGCGCTGAATCGGCGCGTGGCGCGCCTGCTCGACCTTGTGCACCTGCCAGCCTCGCTTGCCGACCGCAAACCCGCCGAACTTTCGGGCGGACAAAAGCAACGGGTGAACTTGGCCCGCGCGTTGGCCGCCGAACCGGACCTGATCCTGTGCGACGAGGTGACGTCGGCGCTGGACACCGTGGTGGCGGCGGCGGTGTTGGACCTGTTGGTGGAGCTGCGGCGCGAGCTTGGCGTCTCCTACATGTTCATCAGCCATGACTTGAAGACGGTTCGCGCCATTTGCGACGACATCATGGTGCTTTACGCGGGCAGCAAGGTGGAGGCTGGCAGCCGCGAGGCGTTGGCGGCTGGGCCGCATCATCCCTACGCCGACTTGTTGACCGCCTCCGTTCCCGACATGCGGATCGGCTGGCTTGAGGGGGCCGGCGCCCACACCGGGGCCTTTTCCAACGGTTCGGCCAGCAAGGCGCCACGGTCCGGCTGCGCCTTCCAGCCCCGATGCCCGCTGTCGATTCCTGGTCGTTGCGACAGCGTCAAACCGGCCTTGCGGACGACGATCGGCGGAACGCAGATCGCCTGCCATCGTGACGACGCCGACCTGATGGCGCTCGCCCGGCGCTGACCGACCGGGCGGCCCCTTCAACCAGACAGGAGGTTCCAGATGCCGTCCACTCTGTCGAGCGGCGGAGCCGCCGCCTTGCGCTTCGGATCCGCCGCGTCTTTGGCTGTCCCTGCGCCGCCGCGCGCGCGGCTGCCGTCCGTTGGCGTGCGCGGTCGCCTGATGATCGCCATCGGCGTCATCCTGTCGGGCACCCTGACCGTGGCGGCGGTGGCGCTGGTGGGCAACGGGAATGTGCGCGCCAACAACCGTCTCATCCTCGACCAAGCCTTGCCCGCGATGGTGGAGAGCATGGCCGTCGCCCAGGCGGCGGATCGGTTGGTGGCGCTTGCCCCGGCTTTGGCTGCGGCGGGCGACCGCGAGGCTTTGGCGGACGTCGTCCGCCAACTGGCGGGTGGACGGGAAACGCTGGTCAACCGGCTTGATCGGTTGAGGGCGTCCGGCGTCGACGCCGACCGGCTGTCCCCCATTGTCGAGGCGGCGGGCAAATTGTCCGAGAATCTCGCGGCGCTGGACGCCGCCGCCGCCGACCGAATCGCCGAAGCGGAAAAGCGGGCGACGCTGCTGCCCCGCATCGCCGGGACCGGGAGCGATCTGCAACGGGTGACGAGTTTCTGGAAGACCGGGTTTGCCAGCGACGAGGAGGATGCGGAGGCCCGCCTGGCCGATGCGACCGCCGATGCCGAAACCTTGCGGTCGGCGGCGGGTCAGCTCCTTGAGATCCGGCAGACCGCCGCCGCTCTGCGCGAGGTGATGGACCAGACGGCCTTGGCCAGCGCGCGCCTGCTCGAAGCCGCGTCGGCGGGTGACGACGCCGCGCTGATTCGTCTGCGCACCGAGGCGTCGGCGGCGCTGATCGCCGCCAGCGGCAATCTGAAACGTTTGCCGGAAAAGCTGGCCGCCGCCATGGCCAATGGGCTGAAGGCCTTGGAGGTCGTGGGGGTCGGGGAGGATGGGCTGGTGGCCGTTCGCCGCCGGGAAGTGGCGGTGACGGCCAAGGCGGGCGAACTGACCGGAGGCAACCGCAGACTGGCCGATGGGCTGGCGGCGGGGGTGGCGGACTTGGTGGCGGAGCAACGCGCCGGGATCGACCACGCCAAACGAAAGACCGAGATTCTGCTCGATCACGGCGACCAGACCCAGATTCTGGTCGCCGTCGTCAGCCTGTTGGTGTCGGTGCTGGTGATTTGGCTCTATGTCGGGCGGGTGCTGGTCCGGCGCCTGCTGGCGTTGAAGGTGGCGATGCAACGGATTGCCGACGGCGATCTGTCTCATGACATCCGCCTCAGCGGCAGCGACGAAATTACGCAAATGGGGGCGGTGCTGCGCGTCTTCCGCGACACCGCAAGGCAGGTCGAGACGGCGCGCGCCGAAGCCGACCGCGAGCGGGCGGCGGCGGCCCAGTCCCGCCGTGCGGCCATGCTGGCGCTGGCCGCCGATTTCGAGGAGGGGGTGAAGACGGTGGTGGACCGGGTGTCGGGGGCCTCCTCTGGCCTGCATGGCACCGCCGACCAGATGGTCGCCATGGCCAGCGGCACGGCCCAACAGGCCGACCGGGCCGCCGCCGCCGCCGAGCGCGCGGCGATGAACGTCGATGGCGCCGCCGCCGCCGCGCAGGAATTGGCGCGCTCAATCGACGACATCGCCCGGCAGGTGGCGCAATCAGCGGCGGTGGCCGACGCCGCCGCCCGACGGGCGGACACCACGGACACCACCATGTGCGCGCTGGACGAGGCGGTTGGTCGGATCGGCGCGGTGTTGGATCTCATCAACGGCATCGCCAGTCGAATCAGACTGTTGGCGCTGAACGCGACCATCGAGGCGGCGCGGGCGGGAGACGCCGGGCGCGGATTCGCCGTCGTCGCCAACGAGGTGAAGCTGCTGGCCGACCAAACCGGGCAGGCCATCGACCAGATCAGCGCTTTGATCGGTTCGGTGCAGGGGGCGACCGGCGAGGCGGTTGAGGCGATCAGCGCCATTGGCGCGACCATCGGCCAGCTTGACGGCATCGCCACCGCCATCGCCGCGTCGGTGGAGCAGCAACGCGCCGCCACCGCCGAGATCGCGCGCGGCGTGCAGGAGGCGGCGGATCGCACCGCCGACGCCTCGGGAAGCATCGGCGAGGTCCGCGCCATCGCTGGCGAGGCGGGGACCGCCGCCCAATCCGTGCTGGCCGCTTCCGGGGAAATGGCGGGCGAAGTTGATCGTTTGTCGGCTCAAGTCGGCGGTTTCCTGGCTGGCCTGCGGGTGGCCTGACGCGCGGCCTCTGGTTCGCGCATGGTCGGAGGCGGCAGCGTCCAGAGGCGTGGTGGAAATCACCGGCGTTTGGAAATTGATGGGTGAGAGTTCTTGGTTTCCGACGACCAGGACATGGCGCGGCAGGATCGTTCCAGCCAGTCGATGAACAGGCGGACCTTGGCGGAGCGGTGGCGCGAGGGCGCCGTCAGGGCGAAAATCCCCGGCGTCGGATGGGCGTGATACTCCGGCAAAACATTCACGAGTTGACCGGCCTTGATGAGGGTGTCCACGGAAAAGATCGGCAACAAGGCGATGCCCAAGCCATCCAGAGTCGCCTGCAACATCAATTCGGCGGTGTTGGCGTGGAAATGTCCGTTGACGCGGAACACCCCGACGCGGCCATCCGGCCCCTTGTGCCGCCACTGGGCGGCCCCGCCATTGACGACGTAAGAGATCAACGCATGGGTCTTCATGCCGTCCGGCGTGGTCGGGCGGCCATGGCGGGCGATGTAGGCGGGCGACGCCACCGGCAGAATTGGACAATCCCCCAAGGATCGCGCCACCAGGGTTGAATCGTCGAGCGTGCCGATGCGGATCACCACATCATAGCCGTCGGCCTGAACATCGACGCGCCGGTCTTCAAACACCGTGTGAAGCTGGATTTCCGGATAGCGCTGGGCGAATCCGGTAATCACCGGCATCAGATGCATGTGCCCGAACGACATCGGCGCGTTGACCCGCAATTCACCCTTGGGGGTTTCCCGCCGTTCCCGGATTTCGGCGGCGGCGGCGGTCAATTCGTCAAGCGCCAGCCGCGTCCGTTCGTAATAGATCGCCCCCTCTTCGGTCAGAGACACATGGCGGGTGGTGCGGTGGAGCAGCTTGACGCCCAACTCCTCCTCCAACGCTTGAATCTGCTTGCTGACCGCCGCGCCCGACAGACCCAGTTTGCGGGCCGCCTTGGTGAAGCTGCTGTGTTGAGCGACTTCGACGAAGAGAGACACGCGGTCCAGGGTTGTCATATTGATAACCTGTAGGAAACAATGTTCTTAAAGAATGGCGTATTATCGCCGAATGGCAATCGAATTATGGTCTGTCTCAACGGAACACGGCCCCGACCGCCGGGGCGGCACGCCAACAGGAGACAGCGCCATGATCGCCCTTTATCCCTTCGACACGCTTGGTCACGCCAACCATGGCTGGTTGGACGCACGCCATCATTTCAGCTTCGCGCGTTACTGGAATCCGGCGCGGACCGGCTTTGGCAATCTGCTGGTGGTGAACGACGACACGGTGGCGTCGGGCAAGGGTTTCGGAACCCATCCGCACCGCGACATGGAAATCATCACCTATGTCCGCCAGGGGGCGATCACCCACAAGGACAGCATGGGGAACGTCGGTCGGACCTCGGCGGGCAATGTCCAGGTGATGAGCGCCGGAACCGGCGTCATGCATTCGGAATACAATCTGGAACAGGAGGACACCCGCCTTTACCAGATTTGGATCCAGCCGAATCAACAGAATGTTCAGCCGCGCTGGGAGGCCCGGCAGTTCCCCGAAACCCCGATCACCGCAGGCGCGTTGCCGTTGCTGGTGTCCGGGCGGGCGGAAGACGCCGACAGCGGGGCGTTGTTCATCCATCAAGACGCCGCGATTTACGGCGGCAAAATCGCGGCGGGGACGGTCGTCGAGCATCCGATCCGCGCCGGGGTCTATGTGTTGGCGTCGTCCGGTTCCTTCACCGTCAACGGCGCGCGGCTCAATCCGGGCGACGGCGCGGAAGTCACCGACGAAGCGGCGCTGCGCGTCGTCGCTGAGAGCGACGCCGAAATCCTTGTCATCGACGTCGGCGCTTAAGCCCGATCGCGCGATCACCGCAGACCTGTGGCGGCCCCTTTGATCGGGTTGGGTGGTCAGAGGTCGTGTTTGCGGATCTTGTCGTGCAGGGTGGTTTTGGCGATTTGCAACTCCTCGGCGGCGCGGGCGAGGCTGTCGCCGTTGCGGCGCAGGGAATCGGCGATCAACGAACGCTCGAAGGCCGCGACCGCGTCGGCCAAGGGACGAGGGCCGATGGTCGCGCCGTCGCCGAAGGGGGGAAAGCCCTGCTCGATGCCCAAGGCGCAGCGGTCGGCGACGTTGCGCAATTCGCGGACGTTGCCCGGCCAGTCATAGGCCATCAAGCGCGCCATCCGTTCGGCGTCGGGTTGGGGAACCGGGCGTCCGTGGCGCAGGGCGGCCTGCAAGGCGAATTGCTCGAACAACAGCGGAATGTCCTCCCGCCGGTCGCGCAGGGAGGGCAGGGGCAGGGTCGCCACATTCAGCCGGTAATAGAGATCGGCGCGGAACTGCCCGCGATCGGCCAAGGCCCGCAGATCGACCTTGGTCGCCGCCACCACCCGGCAATCGACCGGAATCATGGTGTTGGATCCCAGACGCTCCAACGCGCGCTCCTGCAACACGCGCAGAAACTTGATCTGGACGGGCATCGGCATGCTTTCGATTTCGTCCAGGAACAGGGTGCCGCCGTTCGCGTGCTCCACCTTGCCGATCCGGCGCTTGCCCGCGCCGGTGAAGCTTCCGGCCTCATGCCCGAAAATCTCGCTGTCGAACAGGCTTTCCGGCAGGCCGCCGCAATTGATGGCGACGAAGTTTCCGGCGCGGCGCGGGCTGGCCTCGTGCAGGCAACGCGCCGTCAATTCCTTGCCGGTGCCGGTTTCGCCGTGGATCAGCACGTCGGCGGCGGAATTGCCCAGATCCAGGATCAGCCGCCGCACCCGCTCCATCTGCGGGGAGCCGCCGACCAGCCGCGCCTCGATGCTCTGGCGGTTTTGCAAACGGTCGCGCAGCTCGCGCACCTCCAGCGTCAGCCGCCGCTTGTCGAGCGCCCGGCGCACCACCTCGACCAGATAATCGGGGGAAAAGGGTTTTTCGATGAAGTCATGGGCGCCCATCTTCATCGCCTGCACCGCCATCGCCACGTCGCCATGGCCGGTCATCAGCAAAACGGGCAATTCCGGGTCGGCGGCGTGCAGCGCGCGCAACAGCTCCATCCCGTCCATGCCGGGCAGGCGGATGTCGGTGACGACGACGGCGGGTCCGCCGCCCGACGTTGCGGCGTTGACCAGGCGGCGGGCCTGTTCGGCGCTGCTCGCCACCTCGACCGCGATGTCCTCCAACTCCAACGCCTGTTGGCAGCCCAAGCGGACGTTGGCGTCATCCTCGACGATCAGAACCTTCAGGGCGGCGGGCGCGGTCATGTTGCGTCTCAAATCTTGGCGGCGGGCAGGTCGATGACGAACAGCGCGCCGCCATCCGGCCCGTTGGCCCCGCTCAGCGCGCCGCCGAAGTCACGCACGATCCCCGCCGAGATGGCAAGCCCCAAGCCAAGCCCGCCACCCGTCTCGCGGTCGCCCGTCTCCCGGTCGCCGGCGTCCTTTGTGGTGAAAAACGGCTCGAACAGGCGGGCGCGCACCGCGTCGGGCAATCCGGGGCCGTTGTCGGCGACCGTGATCCGCACCCGGTCGCCCACGCGCGCGGCGGACAGGGTGAGCCGCCCGTCCGGCTGGCCGTGCAGGGCGTCGAGCGCGTTGGCGATCACATTCACCAAAACCTGCTCCAGCCGGTTGGCGTCGCACAGCGCTGTCGCGTCGTCCGCCGCCGCTGCCGACACGGCGACGCCGCCCCGGCTCAACCGTTGGTCCAGCAGAAACAGCGCGTTGCCGATGGCGCGCGCCGCCGCCACCGGCTGGGGGGCGCCAGTCGATTTGCGGGCGAAGGATTTCAGCTCTCCCGTCAAGGCGCCCATGCGGTCCACCAACTGGCCGATGCGGTCGAGGTTGCCTTGCGCCGCCTCCAGATTGCCGCGTTGGAGAAACTTCACCGTGTTGCCCGACAGGGTGCGTAGGGCGGCCAGCGGCTGGTTCAGTTCATGCACCAACCCGGCGGACAATTGGCCGATCACCGCCAGCTTGCCCGCGTGGATCAACTCGCCCTGCGCGGCGCGCAGGGTGTGGGTGCGCTCCTCCACCTTGCGTTCCAGGGCGTCATTGGCGCGGCGCAGGGCGCGCAGATGCCGCCGGTGCTGGCGCCACAGAATCATGAGGATGCCGACAAGCGCGCTGCCGACGGCGCTCAACGCCGCGCGGGTCCAGGCCATCGCCGTCACCGGGGCGACCGGCGACAGCACGGTCAACGTCCAGGGCGTGCCGTGCAGCGGCGCGGTCTGCGCCAGCACAAGGCCCGACGCGAAAAAGGGAGAGGCGCTCTCCGCCGCCGCCCCGCCAAGCGACGGCAGGCGCGCCAGTTCGGCGTCCTCGGACAGCCGCCGCAGCGGGGCGAGGCCCAGCGGCGGCAGCGGGCGCGCGTTGTATTGCAGGGTTTGTTCAAAGCGCTGGCGCAGCGCGTCGTCCAGCGGTCGCAAGGTGGCGTAGCGCCAGGACGGGACCGACGCCAGAATGGTCACGCCGTTGTCGTCGGCGACCAGGACCGGGGCCTCGACCGTCGCCCAGGATTGTTCAAGCTGCTCCAGACTGATCTTGACCACGGCGACGCCGATCACCTCGCCATCCTCGGTCAAGGGGGAGGACAGGAAATAGCCCGGCTCGTTGCGCGTGGTGCCGACGCCGTAGAAACGCCCCGGACGCCCCGCCGCCGCCGCCACGAAATAGGGGCGGTAGAACAGATCCTCGCCGATGAAGCTGTCGGGCCGGTTCCAATTGCTGGCGGCGACGACCCGGCCTTGCAAATTCATCGCGTAGATGGCCAGCGTCCCCGTCCGCTGGTTCAACCGTTCCAGATAGCGGTTGACCGCGTGGGGCGACGACGACCGACCGGCCACCAGATCCAGAACGTCGCGTTCCAACTCCAACGTCGCCGGGAAGAAGGCGTATTTGTCGATTTCCCGTTCCAGACTGGCGGCGTAAAGCTCCAGCCGGTGACGTCCGGTGTCGCGCAGCGCGTCCAGCCCCGCCGTCTCGCTGACGTGAAAACCGACGACGCCCGCCAGCAGGGCCAGCGCCAGCAGAAGGGGCGGAACCGGACCGACGCGGCGCAGGCGGCGGATGGCGGACGAAAGGAGCATCGACGGATCCGCGCTGTTGCACCGGCGGGTTATACCCCCGCCGCGCCGGGCGTGAAAGCGCCCGGCGCGGGAAGGCGGTTACTTGGCGACCGCCGCCGCCAGGACGGGATCGGAGGCGTCCTCGTCCTCGTCCTCCGCGCCCAGGGCGTTTTCCCATTTGGCGACGACGGTGGTGGCGATGGCGTTGCCCAGCACGTTGGTGACGGTGCGCCCCATGTCGAGGAAATGGTCGATGCCCAAAATCAGCAGGATGCCCGCCTCCGGCAAATTGAACATCGGCAGCACGGCGGCCACCACCACCAGGGAGGAGCGGGGAACCCCGGCGATGCCCTTGCTCGACACCATCAGCACCAGCAGCATCAGGATCTGTTGGTCGAGGCTGAGCGGAATGTTGAACGCCTGGGCGATGAACAGCGACGCGAAGGTCGTGTAGATCATCGAGCCGTCCAGGTTGAAGGAATAGCCCAGCGGCAGGATGAAGCCGATCACCCGTTCGTTCACGCCGAATTTCTTCAGCGTCTCCATCAGGCGCGGATAGGCGGACTCGCTCGACGCGGTGGAGAAGCCCAGCAGCATCGGCTGACGCACCGCCATGAACAGGCGGAAGACCTCGCCCTTCAGCACGACGAACCCGGCCCCGATCAACGCCAGCCACAGCACCGCGAGCGTCACATAGAAACCGCCCATGAACTTGCCATAGACCAGCAGCACGCCCAAACCCTGGGTGGCGACGACGTTGGCGACGGCGGCGAAGACGCCGATGGGGGCGAAGCGCATCACGTAATCGGTGACGCGCAGCATCACCGGCACCACCTCCTCAATCGCCTGGGCGAGCAGCCCGGCCTTGGTGTCGCGCAGTTGGCCCAGCGCCAGACCGAAGAACAGGGAGAAGACCAGAATTTGCAGAATCTCGTTGTTCGCCATCGCTTCAAAAATGTTGCGCGGGAAGACGTGGATCAGGAATTCCTTGAGGTTCAGCGACGCGGTTTTCAACCCGGCGCTGGCCGTCGCCTCGGGCAGCGGCACGCCGACGTTGGCGCCGGGTTGCAGCAGGTTGGCGAAGATCAGTCCGATGAACAGCGACGCGAAGGACGCCATCAGGAACCAGCCCACCGCCTTGCCGCCGATGCGGCCCACCGCCTTGGCGTCGCCCATGCCCGCCATTCCCGCCACCAGGGTGGAGAAGATCAGCGGGGCGAGGATCATCTTGATGAGGCGCAGGAAAATGTCGGTGACGATCACGAAGTAACCGGCGACGGTCTTCGCGTCCGCCGGAGACAGATAGGCGTTGCAGAGATAGCCGGTGAGGATGCCCAGCAGCATCGCCACAATGATTTGCGTGGTTTGTTTGTTCATAAGGCGTTTCCTTCCCTGCCCGGCGGCGTCGAGGCCGCCGGGGCGCGCGTGAACGGGGTGTCGTGGGCCGGGCGGGTCAGCCTGCGGCGGGGATGTGTTGAGGCCGGGTCAACACCTCGGGCCGCAGCACCTCGGCCAACGCCTGGGCGGTCATCAGGCCGCGCGCCTCGACCAGTTCGGCGACGCCCTTGCCGGTGCGGTGCGCCTCGGCGGCGATCTCCGTCGCGTTGGCGTAACCGATGTAGGGGTTGAGCGCGGTGACGATGCCGATGGAGTTGCGCACCCCGGCGGCCAGATGGTCGCGGTTGGCGGTGATGCCGTCCACGCACAGATCGGCCAGCGTCAGACAGCCCTGGCGCAGATGGGTGATGCTCTTGAACAGGCTGTGCGCGATGATCGGTTCAAAGGCGTTGAGCTGCAACTGCCCCGCCTCGGCGGCGAAGGTCACGGTCATGTCGTTGCCGATCACCTCGAAGGCGATCTGGTTCATCACTTCGGGGATCACCGGGTTGACCTTGCCCGGCATGATCGACGATCCGGCCTGACGGGCGGGCAGGTTGATTTCGCCGAACCCGGCGCGCGGGCCGCTCGACAGCAGGCGCAGATCGTTGCAAGTCTTGGACAGCTTGACCGCGACCCGCTTCAGCACGCCCGACAGTTGGACGAAGCTGCCGCAATCCTGCGTGGCTTCCACCAGATTGGGGGCGGTGACGACCGGCACGCCGCTGATTTCGGCCAGCAGGCGGCAGACGCGCGGCGCGTAATCGGGGTGGGCGTTGATGCCGGTGCCGATGGCGGTGGCGCCCAGATTGATTTCGCGGATCAGCAGGGCGGCTTCCTTCAACCGCTCCTCATCCTCGGCCAGCATGACGGCGTAGGTGGAGAATTCCTGCCCCAGCGTCATCGGCACCGCGTCCTGCAACTGGGTCCGGCCCATTTTCAGAACGTCGCCGAACTCGTCGGCCTTGCGCTGGAAGGCGGCGCGCAGATGGCCCATCGCCTCGACCAGCCGGAAGATTCCGGTGTAGGTCGCCAGCTTCAACGCCGTCGGATAGACGTCGTTGGTGGATTGGCTCATGTTGACGTGTTCGTTGGGGTGCAGGTGGGCGTACGCCCCGCGCTCATGCCCCAGAATCTCCAAGGCGCGGTTGGCGATCACCTCGTTGGCGTTCATGTTGGTCGAGGTGCCCGCCCCGCCTTGGATGACGTCCACCACGAACTGGTCGATCAGCTTGCCCGCGCGGATCTCGCGGCAGGCGGCGACGATGGCGTCGGCCCTGTCGGCGCTCAACAGCCCCAGCTCTTGATTGACCCGCGCGGCGGCCGTCTTGATGTCGGCCAGCGCCTGGACCAGATCGGGATAGTGGGAGATCGGCGTGCCGGTGATCGGGAAATTTTCGACGGCGCGCAGGGTGTGAACGCCGTAATAGGCGTGCGCGGGAACCTCGCGGTCGCCCAGCAGATCATGTTCAAGGCGGGTGGCGGCGGCAGGCATGGGACGTTTCGCTCCGTGGATGGTCGCCCGTCTGTGCGGGTTGCGACAGAGAAAAGCAACGCGCGTGCCAGCGGCATCCAGCGGCGTCTGAGTTTTAAGCCATTGTATCTGATGAATATTCTGTCCGTTGACGGCGCCCGCGTTCGGATTTCCGAACCGGCGGGGCGCCAGCCGTTCGGAAATCCGAACGCCGACGCGACGCGCGGCGGATTCGTCAGAGTCATCAGATGATGACTTTGATGATGAAGGCCGGAGTGATTTTTCATCACAGGATGAAGACGTGGCGGCGGCCTGGGTTTTGCGTCGCGGCTCGAATTTTGTCAAAACCGTTGAATGTGCTGCTTAATAACAATCATGCGCCGCGACATTCGTTGAATGGCGAGGTTCGGCACGCCGCTTGCTCTTGCGGATGGGAGACGGGGAACGGGTTCAGCGGACCCCCACCCCGGCCTGCGACGCGAGAGGGAGGATGACATTGTGACGGGCGACGAGGAAAATTCCTGCTTTCTAAACGCGGCGGTTTGGACCGACCGTCTGTTTGACGGCGTTTGGATCCGGTCGGCGGGTGGAACGCGCGCCGTTCAGGAACCAGCGACCGGCGCGGTCTTGACCCGCGTCGGGTTGGCCAATCCGCAAGACGTCGCGGCGGCGGCGCAAGCGGCGGCGGCGGCGCAACCCGCCTGGGCGGCGCTGCCCGCCCGCGACCGCGCCGCCGTGTTCCGGCGCGCGGCGGACGCGCTGGAGCGGAACGCCGAGGAACTGGTCCGCTTCATCGTCCGGGAAACCGGCTCGATCCCCGGCAAGGGCCAGCATGAAGTGCGGGAGGCGATCACCATCCTGCACCGCGCGGCGGCGATGCCGCTGGAGGCGGTCGGCCAAATTCTGCCCGCCGCGCCCGGTCATTTGAGCCTGGCGCGGCGCGTCCCGCACGGCGTGGTGGGAGTCATCTCCCCCTTCAATTTTCCGCTGATTCTGTCGCTGCGCGCGGTCGCTCCGGCGCTGGCCGCTGGCAACGCGGTGGTGCTGAAGCCCGACCCGCGCACGCCGGTGACGGGCGGCTTCATCATCGCCCGCGCCTTTGAGGAGGCCGGGTTGCCCAAAGGGGTTTTGCATGTTCTGCCCGGCGGGGCCGACGCGGGCGAGGCGCTGGTGACGGATCCGCGCATCCGCATGATCGGCTTCACCGGATCGACCAACGTCGGGCGGCGCATCGGCGAGTTGGCCGGGCGTCATCTGAAGAAAACCGCCCTGGAGTTGGGCGGCAAAAGCGCGCTGATCGTTCTGGAGGACGCCGACCCGGATCGGGCGGCCAGCAACGTCGCCTGGGGCGCCTATCTGCATCAGGGGCAAATCTGCATGGCCTCGGGCCGCATCCTGGTCCAGGAGCGGATCGCGCCCGCGTTGATCGCGCGGCTGGTGGAAAAGGCCAGCCGCCTGCCGGTCGGCGATCCGGCGAGCGGGGCGGTGGCGCTTGGCCCGTTGATCGACGCGGGGCAGCGCGACCGCGTTCACGCCATCGTGCAGGACAGCGTCGCGGCGGGCGCCCGGCTGGAATCCGGCGGGACGTTCGAGGGGCAGTTCTACCGTCCGACCGTGCTGTCAGGCGTGCGCCCCGGCATGCGCGCCTTTGAGGAGGAGGTGTTCGGCCCGGTCGCCACCATCGCCACCTTCGGCAGCGACGACGAGGCGGTGGCCCTGGCCAACCGCACCGATTACGGACTGTCGGGCGCGGTGATCTCGCCCAACCTCGCCCGCGCCATGGCCATCGCCGAGCGGCTGAACACCGGCATGGTCCATGTCAACGACCAAACGGTGGCCGACGAGTGCGTCAATCCCTTCGCCGGGCGTGGGGCGTCGGGCAATGGCGGCGCGGTCGGCGGTCCCGCCGATTGGGAGCAATTCACCCAATGGCGCTGGACGACCGTCAAGCCCACGCCCCCCGCCTATCCGTTTTGAGGAGGACCGGCATGCGCATCCAAGCCGCCGTCGCCCGCATTCCCAAAGGGCCGTTGTCGATTGAAAGTCTGGAGTTGGAGGAGCCGCGCGACGACGAAATTCTGGTCCGCGTCGTGGCGACCGGCGTCTGCCACACCGATCTTGTGGTGCGCGACGGCGTGCTGCCGACCCCGCTGCCCGTCGTTCTGGGCCATGAGGGCGCCGGCGTGGTCGAGCGCGTCGGGCGGGCCGTGACCAAGGTCAAGCCGGGGGATCCGGTGGTGATGACCTTCAACTCTTGCGGAAGCTGCCCAAGCTGCGCCGACCACGCGCACAGCTATTGCCACGAGTTCTTTCCCCGCAACTTCTTCGCCGCCCGCCCCGACGGAAGCACGGCGCTGTCGCGCGATGGGGAGCGCGTCCACAGCCATTTCTTCGGCCAATCTTCCTTCGCCAGCCATGCGATTTGCCGGGAGCGCAACGTCGTCAAGGTTCCCGCCGACGCGCCGTTGGAGCTTCTGGGGCCGCTGGCCTGCGGGGTGCAGACGGGGGCCGGGGCGGTGATGAACGCGCTGGCGGTGTCGGCGGGCCAATCCATCGCCGTGTTCGGCACGGGATCGGTCGGGCTGTCGGCGGTGATGGCGGCCCGCGTGGTCGGCGCGACCACCATCGTCGCGGTGGACACCAACGACGCCCGCCTCGCCTTCGCGCGGGAGGTTGGGGCGACCCACGCCTTCAACCCGAAGGATGGCGGCGTCATCGAACGCGTTCTGGCGCTGGGCGGCGCCGGGCTGAACCACGCGCTGGACACCACCGGACAGGCGGCGGTGATCCGCGACGCCATGGCCTGTCTGGCCCCGCGCGGGTGTTGCGGCGTGTTGGGCGCGTCGCCGATGGGCAGCGAGATCACGCTGGATCAGGTTCATTTCATGAGCGGCGGGCGGCGGTTGATCGGCATCGTCGAGGGGGACGCCAATTCCGACATCTTCATTCCGACCTTGATCGAACTGCGACGGCAGGGCCGCTTTCCGTTCGACCGCATGATCCGCGCCTATCCTTTCGCCGCCATCGAGGAGGCGATTCACGACATGGAGGCGGGCCGGACGATCAAGCCGGTTTTGATGATGTGACCCAACAGCCTTTCCACCGAATCGTTGCCGCTTGAGACCAAAGAAAAAGGGCCGCCACCCCACCAAGGCGGACCCAGCAACGCAACCATCAAGACAGGGAAACGCACTGCATGAAACGGCTTTTTCTTGCCGGGACGGCGCTGGTCGCCGTCGCCGTCGGCCCCGCGCTGTCCGCGCGGGCTGAAAATTTCACCTTCGACGGATCCGATTTCAAGATCAGTTGGGACAACACGGTCAAATACAGCACGGCCTATCGCCTGAGCGATCCCAAGGCGTCGATGCTGACCGACACCAACCTTGACGACGGAAACCGCAACTTCAAGGCCGGTTTCACCTCCAACCGCGCCGACATCCTGTCGGAACTGACGGCGGGAACGCGCGATTATGGGTTTCGCGTCAGCGGCGCGGCGTGGTTCGACACGCTCTATCTGCGCGGCAATGACAATGACTCGCCCGCCACGGCCAACCCGACCAGCGTCGCCAACGACCGTTTCACCGGGGCGACGCGCACCGTCCATGGCCGCAACGTCGAGTTGATGGACGCCTTCGCCTATGGCAACGCCTCGCTGGACGACACCCGGCTGACGGGTCGGCTGGGGCGGCACTCGTTGATTTACGGCGAAAGCCTGTTCTTCGGCGCCAACGGCGTCGCCGCCGCCCAGCAGCCCATCGACCTCATCAAGCTGTTGAGCGTGCCGAGCACCCAGTTCAAGGAAGTGCTGTTGCCGGTCTGGCAGGCGTCGGGCACCGTGCAACTGCGCGAGAATCTCTCCGTCGGCGGCTATTACCAACTGCAATGGCGCAACACGCGCCTGCCCGCGTCGGGCAGCGCCTTCAGCACGGCGGACTTCGTCGGCGCGGGCGCGGAGCGGATCGTCGTCGGCGGTCCGGTTCTGCCCGGCGGCGGTCCGGCGGCCTTCTGGCGCGGCAAGGACATCAAGGCGCGCGACAGCGGCCAGTTCGGCGCGCAAGTGCGCTACACCCCCGAAGACACCGATTACGAATTCGGTCTCTATTTCGCCCAGTATCACGACAAGACGCCGCAGCTCTATTTCGTTCCCAGCGCCAACCCGACCGTCGGGCAATTGCGTTCCGGCAACATCGGCGAGTTGCGCCATGTTTATCCGGAGGACGTCCGCACCGTCGGCGCCAGCGTCAGCACGGTGGTTGGCCGCGCCAACGTGGCGGGCGAAGTGTCCTACCGTTGGAACGCGCCGCTGGTCAGCGACCCGCAAACCGCGCTGCCGGGCGTGCTGGCCGACAACAAGGATCACCCGCTTTACGCCGTTGGCCGGACGCTGCACGCGCAAGCCTCGGCGATTTACGCCTTCACGCCGAACGGCCTTTGGGACGGCGCGTCGATCGCCGCTGAAATCGCCTGGAACACGCGGGTCGGCATCGACAAGAACCCGGCGGCGCTGGATCCCAACAGCACCCGTTCGGCGCTGGGCATCCGTGGCGTCTTCACGCCGACCTATTTCCAAATCGCCAACGGCCTGGACGTCAACGTTCCCATCGGTTTGGGCTACACGCCCTATGGCCGGTCCTCCGCCGTGGGCAACTTCAACGGCGGCGCGTCGCGCGGCGGCGACATCAGCGTTGGCGCCGACTTCACCTATCAATCGACGTGGAACTTCGGCGTCAACGCCACCCATTATTTCGGCCCGGCGGGCGTCCTGCTGACCGCCGCCGATCCGACGGCGACGCCGGTGCAGAAGTTGACCTTCAAGCAGACGATGAAGGGGCGCGATTTCATCGGCGCCTACCTGAAACGCTCGTTCTAAGACCGAATTCCAGGAGCATTTCCAATGAAATTGACCACGGTTCTGGCTGCCGCTGGCGCGCTTCTCTGCGTCCAGACCGGCGCCGCGCTGGCCTTTGTCACCGCCGAGGAAGCGGCGAAGCTTGGCTCTTCCCTCACCCCGATGGGCGCGGAGCGGGCGGGCAACAAGGAGGGGACGATTCCCCGCTGGGAGGGCGGCTACACCAAGCCGTTGCCCGGCTACACGCCGGGCGCGCCGCGTCCCGATCCGTTCGCCGACGACAAACCGACCCTGTCGATCAGCGGCAAGAACGCCGCCCAATACGCGGAAAAGCTGAGCGACGGCACCCGCGCCCTGCTGGCGAAATACCCCGCCCTGCGGCTGGACATCTACCCGACCCGACGCAGCGCCGCCGCGCCGCAATGGGTCTATGACAACACCGCCAAAAACGCCACCCGCGCCAAATTGAGCGGCGACGGCTTTGGCGTCGAGGGCGCTTATGGCGGGATTCCCTTCCCCATCCCGGCCAACGGCTATGAGGCGATCTGGAATCACCGACTGGGCTGGCTGGGCGAGAGCGCGGAATATTCGCTCGGCACCTGGGTGGTGACGCCGGACGGCGCCAAGGTTCAACCCTCGGCGGGCGACGAGTATCTGCAATACCCCTACAATTACAAAGACGGCGATCTCGGCTCCTACAAGGGCATTTATCAATACGGCAAATTCATCCAGAGCCGCCCGGCCTCGCGTGCGGGCGAAGCGATTTTGGTGCATGAACCGTCCAGCGCTGGGAAGGCCCGCGCCATCTGGCAATATCTGGTCGGTCAGCGCCGGGTGCGCCGCGCCCCGTCGGTCGCCTACGACACGCCCGATTTCGTGACCTCCGGTGTCGGTTTCTTCGACGAAGCCTTCATGATGTTCGGCCCGGTCGATCACCATGAGTTCAAGCTGGTCGGCAAGAAGGAACTCTATGTTCCCTACAACAACAACCGCGCGGCGGCGGCGGATCCCGACAAACTGCTGGGCGGCCAATTCCTCAACCCCGATCTGGTGCGCTGGGAGTTGCACCGGGTTTGGGTGGTTGACGCGACCTTGGCCGAGGGCAAGCGCCACGTCGTGCAGAAGCGCCGCTATTACCTGGACGAGGACAGTTGGCAGATCCTGATGTTCGACGGCTGGGACGCGCAAGGCCAGTTGTGGCGGCACAATTACACGCTGACCCTGCTGGCCCCGGATCTTCCGGCCCTGATCGGCACGGTGATGTGGGGCGGCTATGACCTGCGCACCGGCTCCTACTATCTGAACGCGGCGTCGAACGGTCTGCCGACCCAGTACAAGGCGGTCGCCCGGCGCCCCAACGAAGCGTTCAGCCCCGACGATCTCGCCGGACGCAGCGTCCAGTGACCCTGTCGGCCCCCGCATCTGTTCAGGATGAGCGCGCATGAAGATCCGCTTTCCCCTTGGGCGTTTTCTGGCGGCGGCGGTCGCCTCCATCGCCAGCGCGGCCTTGCCCGGCGGCGTCCGGGCGGACGCCGCCGATTACCCGGTGCTGTCGCAACCCGCGCTCATCACGCCGAAGGCGGCGGGGGCGGCCATGCTGGGGCTGGCGCGCGCCGGTCAACGGCTGGTCGCCGTTGGCGAGCGCGGCATCGTCCTGCTGTCCGACGACCAGGGCGGGCGCTGGCGGCAGGCCCGCGTTCCGGTCAGCGTCAGCCTGACCGCCGTCCGTTTCGTGAATGAACGCACGGGCTGGGCGACCGGGCATTTTGGCACGGTTTTGCGCAGCGACGATGGCGGCGAAAGTTGGGTCAAACAACTGGATGGCGTCGCGGCGGCGCGGTTGGCCGAACAGGCCGCCTCGCGGATGGCGCAACAAGGGCTGCCCGAGGCGGAGCGGTTGCGGGAGTCCTCCCTGCGCCTGGTCGAGGAGGGGCCGGACAAGCCCTTCCTCGACCTCTTTTTCGCCAACGAGCGCGACGGCTTCGTCATCGGCGCCTACAACCTGATGTTCCGCACCCGCGACGGCGGCCAGAGCTGGACGCCCTGGATGAGCCGTTTGGAGAACCCGAAAGGGCTGCATCTCTACGGCGTCGCCCAGGGAACCGGCGCTGGTTCGGGCGACCTGTACATCGTTGGGGAGCAGGGGTTGTTGCTGCGCTCCACCGATGGGGGGGAACGGTTCGCCGCGCTTCCCTCCCCCTACAAGGGAAGCTGGTTCGGCGTGCTGGCGGCGGGCGACGGCGGCCTGTTGGCCTATGGTTTGCGCGGCAGCCTCTACCGCTCGACTGACCGGGGGGAAAGCTGGGAGACCCTTGACACCGGCGTCGCCAGCGGCATTGGCGCGGGGTTGGCGCTGGGCGGCGGAACGGTGGTTCTGGCCAGCCAGACCGGCGATTTCTTGGCCAGCCGCGACGGTGGCGCCAGCTTCCAGCCCATGATTGGACGGAAAATGCCGTTGACCGCGTTGGCCGACGCGGGCGGCGGCCGTCTCGTCATCGCCAGTTTGCGTGGCGTGGCGTCGGTCGACGCGCCCTCAAACCCGGAGCCATCCCCCACGCCTCAGGTGAAAGGAGCCGTCCGATGAAAGCGGATGACGTGATGGACCACCAGCCGGTGGTCGCCCGCCTGGAGGATTTTGATCGGGCGTCGGGCGACCGGCTGGAACGGGCGCTGTTCAACCATCGCCCCTTGGTCGTTCTGCTGTGTCTGGTCGCCACGCTGCTGCTGTCGGTGGCGGGGCTGCGCCTTGGCCTGAACGCCAGCTTTGAGAAAACCATTCCCGCCCGCCATCCCTTCATCGTCGAGTATCTCAAGCACCGTTCGGATCTGGGCGGCTTGGGCAACGCCGTGCGCATCGCGGTGGAAACGACGGGCGAGAGCATTTTTGACGCGGGCTATCAGGACACGCTGCGGCGGATCAACGACGAGGTGTATCTGCTGCCCGGCGTCGATCGCCCCTTCATGAAGTCGCTGTGGACCCCGACCACCCGCTGGACCGCCGTGACGGAGGATGGCGTCGATGGCGGAACCGTGGTGCCGGAGGGGTATGACGGCTCGCCGCAAAGTCTGGACGCCCTGCGCGCCAACGTCGAGCGGTCGGGCGAGGTCGGTCAACTGGTCGCCGTCAACTTCCGCTCCAGCGTGCTGTTCGTGCCGCTGCTCGACGCCGACCCGCAGACCGGCAAGCCGCTGGATTATCGGCAACTTTCCGACAGCCTGGAAGACATCCGCCAGCGCTATCAAAGCGACGGCATCCGCATCCACGTCACCGGCTTCGCCAAGGTGATCGGCGATCTGATCGAAGGGTTGGAGCAGGTGATGCTGTTTTTCCTGCTGGCGGTGGTCATCGCCGGTGGGGTGGTGTTCGGCTACACCCGGTGCGTCCGCAGCACTTTGTTGGTGGTCGCCTGTTCGTTGGTGGCGGTGCTGTGGCAGTTCGGTTTGCTGGCGCTCACCGGCTATGAGCTGGACCCCTATTCGATCCTGGTGCCCTTCCTGGTCTTCGCCATCGGCATGAGCCACGGCGCGCAGAAGATGAACGGCATCATGCAGGACATCGGGCGCGGCACGCACAAGGTGGTGGCGGCGCGCTACACCTTCCGCCGCCTGTTCGTCGCCGGGTTGACGGCGCTGCTGTGCGACGCCGTCGGCTTCGCCGTGCTCATCATCATTCCCATTCAGGTGATCCAAGATTTGGCGGTGATCGCCAGCATTGGCGTCGCCGTGTTGATCTTCACCAACTTGATCCTGTTGCCGATCCTGCTGTCTTACATCGGCGTCAGCCCGCGCGCCGCCGCCCTCAGCCTGCGGGATGAGCAACAGGACGCCCGACAGGGCGGGGCGGAGCGCCATTGGCTGTGGCGGACGCTGGATCTCTTCACCCGGCGCGGTTGGGCGGCGGCGGCCATCGTTCTGTCGGCGGGGTTGGCGGTTGGCGGTTACGCGGTCAGCCTGGATTTGAAGGTCGGCGATCTCGATCCCGGCGCGCCGGAACTGCGCCCTGACTCGCGCTACAACCGTGACAGCGCGTTCATGGTGGCGAATTACGCGGCGAGTTCCGACATCCTCGTCGTCATGGTCGAAACGCCGAACGACCGTTGCACCGGCTACGCCACCCTGTCGGCGGTGGACCGGCTGGCCTGGACGCTGGAGCAATTGCCAGGGGTCGAGGCGACCCATTCGATGGCGGGTCTCAGCAAGCTGGCCGGGGTCGGTTACAACGAGGGGAATTTCAAATGGTACGAGCTGATCGCCAACGACAGCGCGCTTGGCTCCGTGCAAAACCACGCCCCGCGCGAGCTGTTCAACAAGAGCTGTTCGCTGTTGTCGCTCTACGTCTATCTTCACGATCATAAGGCCGACACGCTGGCCCGCGTCGTCACGGCGGTGGAGGATTTTTCCACCCACAACAACGGCCCGAACCTGCGGTTCGTGTTGGCTGCCGGAAACGCCGGGATCGAGGCCGCCACCAACATCGTCGTCCACAAGGCGATGCGCGAAATGCTGCTGTGGGTCTATGGCGCGGTGGTCATCCTGTGCTGGATCACCTTCCGGTCCTGGCGCGCGGTGGTGGTGGCGGTGTTGCCGCTGATGCTGACCTCGATCCTGTGCGAAGCCCTGATGGTCTGGCTGGGCATGGGGGTGAAGGTGGCGACGCTGCCGGTCATCGCGCTGGGCGTCGGCATCGGCGTGGATTACGCGCTGTATGTGTTGAGCGTCATGTTGGCCCATCTGCGCCAAGGGGCCAGCCTGTCGGAGGCCTATTACCGGGCGCTGCTGTTCACCGGGCGGGTGGTGATGCTGACCGGCGTCACGCTGGCGGTCGCGGTGGCGACCTGGGTGTGGTCGCCGATCAAGTTCCAGGCCGACATGGGCGTTCTGCTGGCCTTCATGTTCCTGTGGAACATGCTGGGCGCGCTGATTTTGCTGCCCGCGCTGGCTTGCTTCCTGTTGCCCAAGGCCCGGCCTGCGGACGCGGCGGGGCGGTCGCCGGCTTTGGCGGCGCTTTGATGACGAGCGGCGCGCCCACCGGGGCGCGCTCACTCTCTTTCGGCGCGCGTCCCGTACAGGCCGAGTTTGCGCAGGCGGTATTCCAGTGTCGGGCGGGTGAGGCCCAGCGCGCGGGCGGTCGCCGCGACGTTGCCCTTGTGGCGCTGGAGCGCGGCGGCGAACAGGCGATGCTCCAATTCGGGCAGGGACGATCCGCTGTCCACCAGCGCGTCCACCGGATCGGCGCGGCGCGCGCCCTCGGGCGGGCCGTCGTTGGCGGGCGACGGCGTGCTGGACAGGCGCCCGTCGGCCAGCAGGGTGAAGGCGGTTTGCGGCATCGTTTCGCCGTCGCGGAACATGTGGATGATGTCGATCAACCCATCGTCGGGCGCGTGGACGACGCCGCGTTCGATCAGGTTCTGCATCTCGCGGATGTTGCCGGGGTAGCGGTAATTCAACAGCGCCTCGGTCGCCCGCCGGGTGAAGCCGCGCGGCGAGCGGCCATGCTCTCGGCTGTAAAAGGCCAGAAAATGGTCCATCAGCAGCGGGATGTCGTCGCGCCGTTCGCGCAGGGGCGGCAACGTCACCGGAAAGACGTTGAGGCGGAAGAACAGATCCTCGCGGAAACGCCCGGCCCGCACCTCGTCGCGCAGATCGACGTTGGTGGCGGCGACGACGCGGACGTCCACCGGAATGTTGCGGGCGCCGCCCACCCGCTCCAACTCGCGCTGTTGCAGGACGCGCAGCAGCTTGCCCTGGGCGACCAGGGTCAGGGAGGCGATTTCGTCGAGAAACAGCGTGCCGCCGCTGGCCCGCTCGAACCGGCCGGGGCGGGAGGCGACGGCCCCGGTGAAGGCCCCCTTGTCCACGCCGAACAGTTCGGATTCCACCAGCGTGTCGGGGATCGCGGCGCAGTTGACGGCGATGAAGGGACCGTCGCGGCGTGGGCTGAGGTCGTGGAGCGAGCGGGCGAACAGCTCTTTGCCGACGCCGGATTCGCCGACGAACAGCACCGTCGCCCGCGTCGTCGCCACCCGTTCCAGAAGATGGCGGGCGGCGATGAAGCTGGACGACAGGCCGATCACCGGACCATGGCCCGGCGCGGCGGCGGTTGGTTGGGGGGGCGCGGGGCGGCTTTCGGCGTTTTCGGTGGCTGGGCGGGGTCGTGGCGCGGTCCATTCCACGCCCAAAGCGGCGAGGTCGGACGCCTCGTCGCCCCAGGCTTCGGCGGATTTCGCCACGCAGCGGCACTGCGCCGCCCCCATGCCCCGGCATTCGGTTTCCCGGAACAGCACGGTCTTGCCCAACAGACGGCTGGTGTAGCCGGTGGCGTAGCCCGTTTGCATCCAACAGACCGGATCGGACGCGACGCCATAGGCGGCCAGATGCTCGCTCGCTTCGGCGGAATCGTGCCACAGGAATTCGCCCAGATAATGGCCGCGCTCCTTGTCGAATTCAAAGCGGCGGGTCGTGACCTTCACGAAACCTTCCAGCATGTGCATACGCGGCCCGGTGGCGAAGGCGCTGGCCAGATCCTCGTTCGGCCAGCGTTGCCGCACCAGATCGGCGTCGCGCGCGCCTTGCGCGTAGCCAATGCGGGTGAACAGGGCGCGGGCGCGTTCGATCCCCAGCGCGTCGATCAACTCGCGCCGCAGGTGGCCCACGCTGGCCAGATCGATCAACAACATCCGGCGGTCGTTCAGCCAGATGCGCCCGTCGCCCAGGGTGAAGAACAGGCATTCCGCCAGATCCTGCAAGGTCGGGCTGGCGGTTTTCGGCAGATCGTCGCTGCTGCCCCGCTGCATCACCTTGCCGGATTGGCGGGACGCCTCCGCCAGCGAGATTCGGTTGCCTGTGTCGGTCATGCCTGCCGCCTCCCCCCAGAGATCGCACCCTTCGGCGTTGGCCTTCCCGGCGCGCTTTATAACGATGATAAAACTTAATTGATTAATAAACAAACTGTTATATAAAATACCAAAATCAGAGCGTTGCGGAGCCTGCCCATAACGGGCGAGCCTCATTGATTCGTTTGAGTTTTCTCCTTTCCCTTCCTCGTGACGATGAGATGACGATCATGACGAACCTCTCCGCGAACGCTTCAAATCTTTCTCTCGCGCTCGACCGAATCCTGGATGGCGTCGTCGCCGCCGGTCGGATCGCCGGTGGAACCATCCTGGTCGCCCAGGACGGCGAGACGCTCTACCGCCGCGCCTTTGGTCACGCCGACCGTGAAAGCGGCGTGGCTATGACCGACACCCTTCCGGTCCGCTTCGCCTCGCTCACCAAGCCGCTGGTCTCGGCGACCGCGCTGGCGCTGGTGGAGCGGGGCGTGTTGGCGCTTGACGGGCCGGTCGCCGATTGGTTGCCCGATTTCCAGCCCGCCCTTCCCGATGGCCGCCGCCCGGTCATCCGTCTGCGCCATCTGCTGAGCCACACCGCTGGGTTGGGCTATCGCTTCCTGCAACCGCCCGATGGGCCGTATCATCAGGCCGACGTGTCCGACGGGTTGGAAACGACGGGGCTGTCGCTGGACGACAATCTGGCGCGCGTCGCCGCCGCCCCGCTGCTGTTCGAGCCGGGGGCCGGTTGGTGCTATTCGGTGGCGACCGACGTGCTGGGGGCGGTGATCGCGCGCGCCGACGGCGGCGATCTGGCGGCGTCGGTGGCCCGATGGGTGACGAAGCCGCTGGGCATGACCAACACCCGGTTCGGGGCCGACGATCCAGCGCGGTTGGCCCCCGCCTACATCGACGGCGACGCGGGCGCGCGGCGGATGGAAGAGCCGGACAGCGTGATGTTCGGGCCGTCTCGCCTGATCTATCGCCCGTCGCGCGCCTTTTCGCAGACCTTGTTTCCGTCGGGCGGCAGCGGCATGACGGGAACCGCGCCGGACTATCTGACCTTTCTGGAAGCGATCCGCACCGGCGGCGGGGCCATCCTGACGCCGGAATCCTGCGCGCTGATGACCGGATCGGCGACCGGCGGTTTGCCGGTCTTCATCCCCGGACCCGGTTGGGGCTTTGGCCTTGGCTTTGGCGTGTTGACCGACCCGGCGGCGGCGGGCAGCCCCTGTTCGCCGGGAAGCTGGGGGTGGTTCGGCGTCTTCGGCTCGCATTTCTGGGTCGATCCCGTCCGCCGGACCAGCGTCGTCGTCGTCACCAACACGGCGGTGTCCGGCATGATCGGCCCCTTCGCCGACGCGGTGCGTGACGCGGTGGTCGGCGGCTGACCCTTGGCATGGGGGGCGGCCCCCATGCTGTCCCCTCAACGCTTTTGGATTGCGCCATCATGACATCCCCCTCCACCGCGTTGGCCGAGTCGGCCGTCGCCATCGTTCAGGAGATTGATCGCCGGATCGGCGGCGTTGGTCTTGAACTGGCGGAAATCACGGCCAACGTGCAGGACGTTTCCGCCGTCGTTCTGCGCCAGGGCGAGCAGTTCCGCACCCTGCGCGGCGCGGTGGACGCCATGGCCAGCGCCAACGCGGACATCGACGTCAACGCGGGTCGGGCCAGCGCGCTCGCCGCTTCCGCCGCCGCCGAGGCGGGGGACTCGCACGCGGCGGTCGCCAGCGCGGTGCGGGAAATCACCGCGCTGATCGACGACGTCGCCCGGATGGAGCGGCAATTGGCGCTGGTCAACAGTTCGTTGTCGCAGGTGGCGGCGGTGTCGCGGGCGATCCAGGCCATCGCCAAGCAAACCAACCTGTTGGCGCTGAACGCCACCATCGAGGCGGCGCGGGCGGGCGAAGCCGGGCGCGGCTTCGCCGTGGTGGCGACGGAGGTCAAGGAATTGGCCCGGCAAACCCAGACGGCGACCGTGCAAATCGGCGAAACGGTGCAGGTGCTGACCAGCCAAGTGATTGGGTTGATCCGCGACAGCGCCACGGCGACCGCCAGCGCCACCCAGGCCCGCGTCGGCACTGGTTTGATCGAGACGGTGGTTGGCCGCATGGAGGGTGTCTTCGCCCAACTGCACGCGGCCACCCGCGACATCGCTGACAGCGTGCAGGGAAATCTGGAGCGCTGCGGCGCGGTGGAGCGGGAACTGGATGATCTGGAACCGGCGGTGGCCGGGTCGGCGCGCCATTTGGCGATGGCCAATCAACGGCTGGGAGCGTTGCTTGAAACCAGCGAGGGCCTGATCGACTATGTCGGCGTCAGCCCGATTCCGACGGATGACACCCCGTTTCTGCGCGCCACCGCCGACGCGGCGGCCCAGGTGTCCGCTCTGTTCGAGGCGGCGGTCAGCCGTGGCGACATCAGCCAGGACGCCCTGTTCGACGAACATTATCACCCCGTCCCCGGCAGCAATCCGCCGCAATTCCTCACCCGATTCACCGACCTGACCGACCGGCTGTTGCCGTCGTTGCAAGAACCGCTGTTGGATCTCAGCCCGCGCGTCGCCTTCGCCACCCTCTGCGACCGCAACGGCTATCTGCCCACCCACAACCGGAAATACAATCAGCCGCAAGGCTCCGATCCGGTGTGGAACACCGCGCATTGCCGGGGGCGGCGTCTGTATCAGTTCCGCGCCGCCTTGAAGGCCGCCCGTTCGCCGCGCCTGTCGATCCACACCATGCCGCGCGACATGGGCGGCGGCCAGCGGGTGCTCATCAAGATCATGAACGCCCCGGTTTTCGTGCAGGGGCGCCAGTGGGGGGCCTTCAGCATGGCGGTTCTGCCCGACCAAGCGCGGTGACAGCGGGCGCGCTCTTCAAAATGTATACAGTCTTCGGCGTGGCGCTGTCGGAGATTTCTGGAATTGAGCGGAATTCCAGGAGGGCGGCGGGGTTTCTGGGGTGATTTTCACGGAAAATCACGGATTGTGATTTCTCATCACAATCCGCCTTGGAATCCGACATGGAAAAATGTATACATTATGCAACGGCGACGATCCGAGACGCGCCGAACCCCAAGCCCCATGAACGCCAGCCCCAAGGGAGGGAGCGTTGACCGACACCGCCAGGGACGCGACGCCGAATTTTCCGATGAACGCGTGGTACGCCGCCGCCTATGACATTGAATTGCGCCGCGAATTGCTGCCGCGCACCATCTGCGGCAAAAAGCTGGTGCTGTACCGCCGGGCCGACGACGCCATCGTCGCGCTGGAGGACGCCTGCTGGCATCGCCTGCTGCCGCTGTCCAAGGGGCGGTTGGAGGGCGACAACCTCGTTTGCGGCTATCACGGGTTGGTGTTCAACCCCGAAGGCCGCTGCGTCGGCATGCCGTCGCAAGAGACGATCAACCCGTCGGCCTGCGTCCGGCGCTATCCGGTGGTCGAACGCCACCGTTTCGCCTGGGTGTGGATGGGCGATCCGGCGCTGGCCGATCCGGCGACGATCCCGGACATGCATTGGAACCATGATCCGGAATGGGCGGGGGATGGTCGCCTCATCCAGGTGAAATGCGATTACCGGCTGGTGCTCGACAACTTGATGGATCTGACGCACGAAACCTTTGTGCATTCGTCGAGCATCGGCAACCGCGCGGTGGCCGAGGCCCCGTTCGAGACGACGCACAACGACCAGTTCGTCACGGTGACGCGTTGGATGCGCGACATCGAACCGCCGCCCTTCTGGGCCAAGCAGCTTGGCAAGCCCGGCAATGTGGACCGCTGGCAGATCATCCGCTTTGAGGCGCCCTGCACGATCACCATCGACGTCGGCGTCGCCCCCACCGGGACCGGCGCGCCGGAGGGCGACCGTTCGCAGGGGGTGAACGGCTTTGTCCTGAACACCATCACGCCGGAAACCGACAAGACCTGTCATTATTTCTGGGCCTTCTGCCGCAACTACAAGCTGGGCGAACAGAAGCTGACGGCGGAGCTGCGCGACGGCGTCACCCGCATCTTCGGCGAGGACGAGGTGATCCTGGAGGCCCAACAACAGGCCATCGACGACCACCCCGAGCGGGCCTTTTACAACCTGAACATCGACGCCGGGGCGATGTGGTCGCGCCGCCTGATCGACCGCCTGATCCGGGCGGAACAAGCGTCAGCCCCGTCGCCGATCCGACAGGCGGCGGAATGATCCGCCGGTGAAGGCCAGAGGAAAACGCCATGGATGAGCAACCCCGCGCGTCGCAGACCGTTCGCACGCTCCTGCAACTGCGGGAACTGATCCTGAACGGCGACCTCAGCCCCGGCGAACGGGTGTCGGAGTTGGGAATCGTCGAACGGCTGGGCGTGTCGCGCACGCCCGTCCGCGTCGCGCTGGTCCGGCTGGAGGAGGAGGGTCTGGTCGATTGCCTGCCCACCGGCGGCTTCGTCGTCCGCGCCTTCAGCGAGGCCGACATCGCCGACGCCATCCAACTGCGCGGCGTGCTGGAGGGCATGGCGGCGCAGCGGGCCGCCGAACGCCGCCTGAGCCGGGATGACCTGCGCGGCTTGCGCGACGTCGTCGGCAGTCTGGACGCGCTGGTCCGCCAACGCGACCTGACCATCGACGATTTTTCCGACTACATCCGCCTGAACGACCAGTTCCATGGCCTGCTGCTGCGTTTGGCCGACAGCCCGGTTCTGAAACGGTCGATGGAGCGGGTGTTGTCGCTGCCCTTCGCCTCCCCCGGCGCCTTTGTGCGGGTGCAGGCCGAATTGCCGGAATCCCGCGAGATTCTGGTGATCGCGCAGGAGCATCACCGCGCCATTCTCGACGCCATCGAGAATGGTGAAGGCAGCCGCGCCGACCATCTGGCGCGCGAGCATTCCCGGCTGGCCCGCCGCAATCTGGACATCTCCATCAAAAACCAGCGTCAGCTCGACCGGGTGCCGGGGGCCTCCCTGATCCGGTTGCGCAGCGCCTGACCAAACCCATTTCTGCGAGGAATCCCATGCGCTTCGCCATTGAATGGCAGGACGCCCGGCTGCGCGCGACGCGCGACCTGGCCGCCGACATCCGTCTGTTTGAAATCGAACCCGCCAACCCGGCCAAACCCCCGGCGCCCGGCAGCCACATCAGCGTGACCGTGACCATCGACGGGCAAACCGACGCCCGGTGCTATTCGCTGATCGGCGCCGCCGAGGATGGCGCGTACCGCATCGCGGTCAAACGGTTGAAGGAGAGCCGGGGCGGATCGGCCTACATGTGGAGTCTCGCCCCCGGCGCGCGGTTGCGGATCTCCGAACCGCAAAACCTGTTCGAGTTGACGTTGGGCCGTCCCGATTATCTGCTGATCGCCGGGGGCATCGGCGTCACGCCGATCCACGGCATGGCGATGACTCTGGCGGCGCGCGGCGCGAAACTGCGCATGCTCTACGCCTGCCGTCAGCGCGCGGAACTGGCCTTCGCCGACGAGTTGCGGGAACGGTTGGGCGACCGGCTGGAAACCTATGTCGATGAGGAGGGGCAGCGCATGGATCTCGCCGCCGCCATCGACGGGCTGGACCCCGACGGCGAGCTGTATCTCTGCGGCCCCATCGGCCTGATGGAGGCGGCGCGCCGCCAATGGCGGCAGAGCGGTCGCCCGATGGAGCGGTTGCGCTTTGAATCCTTCGGCAACAGCGGACGCTTCGCCCCGGAAGCCTTCACCGTCCGCATCCCCCGTTTGGGCAAAACCATCACCGTGCCGGAAAACCGTTCGATGCTCGACGCTTTGGAGGCGGCGGGGGTTGAGTTGCTGTCCGATTGCCGCCGGGGCGAATGCGGTCTGTGCGCGGTGGATGTTCTGGACGTCGAGGGCGAGGTCGATCATCGGGATGTCTTCTTCAGCGACCAGCAGAAGGCGGAGAATCACCGGCTGTGCGCCTGCGTGTCGCGTGTCGCCGGCGGCGGCGTCACCATCGACACCGCGCGCCGGGACTGAGCGGTTCCCCACGCTTACGCCGCAAGCTCCAGCGTTTGGCGGGTTTGCGTGAAGGGACGGCGGGCCAGCAGGGTGAACAGACCACCCAGCAGGATGGCGGGCAAGGCGACCACCAGGATCGACGCGGCGACCGCCGTGTCGTCGTGGAAAATCTTGTCGGTGACAAGCGCCACCGCCATCGGCCCGAGCGTCAGACTGAACAGGTTTTGCGTGAAGAAATAGAGCGCGGTGGCTTGGCCGCGCAACCGACCGGGGGTCATTTCCTGCACCACCGTCGGGCCGATGCAGTTGGACACGCTGCTGAAAAAGGCGGAAAAGCCGAAACCCGCCAGCGCGATCCACGGGTCGCCGCTCAACGTGCCGACGGCGATGGCGACAATCCACAGCGGAATGCTGTAGAGCGACAGGCGCAACCGACCATCCAGATTGGCGCCGATCATTCGGTCGCCGAAAATCCCGGCCAGCGCGCCGCCCGCGCAGCCCATCACCATGAGGGTGAGGCCGTAATAGAGGCCGGTTTGCGCCATCGGCCAGTGATGGACGCGAACGAACACGGTCGGCACCCAGGATCCGGCGGCGTAGGCCGCCATGGCGAAGCAATCATACGCCAGCAGGGTGAACAGGAAAGCCCGCCCGTTGCTCTTCAGATAGCGCAACGCGTCATCGGGCGTGACGTTTCCAGCGACAGAAACGGGGCGGCGGCGCGGCGGTTCGGTGATGGTCAGAATCAGCGGCGCCAGCAACAGGCCGGGAAGCCCGACGACGATGAAGGCCGCCTGCCAGGAACGCACGGTTCCGAACACGGGCAACGTCACTTCGGGCAGTTGGTTGGTCATGGCGATGACCAGACCGCCCAGCGTCAGCGCCGCGCCGATTCCCAGATAAATGCCGCTGGTGTAGACGCTGAGCGCGGTTCCCCGCCGATCCGGGCGGAAGGCGTCGGAAATCAACGAATAGGCGGCGGGGGCCAAGGTGGCCTCGCCGATGCCGACGCCGACGCGGGCGGCGAACAGCTCCCAAAAACTGTTGGCCAGACCGCAAGCGATGGTCATCACGCTCCAGATCGCGACCCCGGCGACGATCACCAGCCGCCGGTTGCGCCGGTCCACGAATCGCCCCAGCGGCAAGCCGAGAAACGAATAGAGGATGGTGAAGGCGAAGCCGTGCAGCACGCTGATGTCGGTGTCGGTGATGGCCAGATCGCGGCGGATCGGGCCGACCAGCAGGGCCAAAATCTGCCGATCCACGAAGGACAGGATGTTCGCGATGATGAGAACGCCGACGAGGTAGCAGGCGATCCGCATCGGCGGATACCCGTCTTGCGGACCGAGGGCGGCTGTGGTGGTCAAGGGACGCCTCCATGGCGATGCGGTGGATCGGGCGGGCGGGTCCATGGGAGCCATGAAGAGGGGCGGCGGAAAGCGCGCGCAACCCTATCCCTCTTCACAGCGCGCATCGGCGCGCCGCCCGGCGGTTTGTTCGATAGGCGGATAGTGCCATGGCATAATCGTGCGATCAATCGATTAAAAGGAATTTTGCCGATAAAATTGTTTTTGCCGTTTACAGCGTCGTCTGTTTGTGAGATCAACAATTCCAGCCAATAACCGTTCATGCGAGGCGCCGCCATGGTGATGGGCCGCTTTATCGACCTGTCGGTGGCTCTGGATCCGGCGACGCCGTCGGATCCGCCGCCGCTGCGCCCGAAGGTCAATTACATCGGTCATCAAGAAGGGGCGGGACATCTGACCGCCATCTTCCCCGGCCTGAAGGCCGAGGATCTGCCCGACGCGGAAGGCTGGGCGGTCGAGGATCTGACGATTACCAGCCACAGCGGCACCCACATGGACGCGCCGTGGCATTACGCCTCGACGATGGACGGCGGCAAACCGGCGATGACCATCGACGAGGTGCCGCTCGACTGGTGCTTTCGACCCGGCGTCCGCGTCGATTTCCGCGACCGTCCCGACGGCCATGTCGTCAGCGAAGCGGAGATGGCGGCGGCGTTCGAGCGGATGGGCTACACGCTCCAGCCCTTTGACATCGTGCTGGTGAACACGGCGGCGGGCGCGGCCTATGGCCAGCCTGATTATGTGGACCGGGGCTGCGGCGTTGGGCGGGACGCCACGCTGTGGCTGTTGCGCCAGGGCGTGCGCGTGGTCGGCACCGACGCCTGGAGCTGGGACGCGCCCTTCGTCCACACTCGGCGGCGGTTCCTGGAAACCGGCGATCCGACGATCATCTGGGAAGGCCACAAGGCCGGGCGGGACATCGGCTATTGCCAGATGGAAAAGCTCGCCAACCTCGACGCGCTGCCCGACAGCGGCTTTCTGGTCAGTTGCTTCCCCTACAAATTGAAGGGCGGATCCGCCGGTTTCACCCGCGCTGTGGCCATCCTTCCCAACGACGAGGCTCCAAATCCATGATTCTGGCCAGTTTTCAAGCGGCGGACGGGACGGCCCGCGTCGCGGCGGTGCGACGTGACCACGCCAGCCTGATCGACCTTCAAGCCGCTCACATCGCCCTGCGCGGGGCGCCCGACCCGGCTTTCGCCGACATGATCGCGCTGATGGAGGGGGGCGAGGCCGCGCTGGACCGCGCCCGCGCGCTGGAGGAGCGCTTTGCCGACACGTCGGTTGGCGCCGACCCGGTGGTGATCGGCTTGGCCGACGTCCGGCTTTTGGCCCCGGTGCCGCGCCCGACCCAGATGCGTGATTTCTCGGTGTTCGAGCAGCACATGAAGCAGGCGGGGGCCGCCATCGCCCGGCTGCGGGCCGAGCGCACGGGGGATACGGGACCGCTGCCGACCCCCGCCGACATTCGCCTGCCGCCGGTGTTCTACACCCAGCCGCTGTATTACAAGGCCAACCGGATGACCGTGGTTGGTCCCGACGCCGAGGTGCGTTGGCCCTCTTATTGCCGGAAGATGGATTTTGAGCTGGAGTTCGGCGTCTTCATCGGGCGCGCCGGTCGCAACATCAACGCGGGGAACGCCCAGGCGCACATCTTCGGCTACACGATCTTCAACGATTTTTCCGCCCGCGACGCGCAGGAATTGGAAATGTCCGGCCCCTTTGGTCCCTGCAAGGGCAAGGATTTCGACAGCGGCAACGCCATGGGGCCGTGGATCGTCACGCCCGACGAATTGCCCGATCCCTACGCCCTGACCATGATCGCGCGGGTGAATGGCGAGGAATGGTGCCGCAACACGTCGGCTGGGATGATCCACAGCTTTGAAACGATGATCGCCCACGCGTCGCGCGATGAAACCCTGCATCCCGGCGAATTTCTGGGATCGGGAACGGTCGGCGGCGGCAGCGGGCTGGAGATCGGGCGCTGGTTGAATCCCGGCGACGTGGTCGAGCTTGAGGTTCAGGGCATTGGCGTTTTGCGCAACCGGGTGATCGGTCCGGCGCGTTGACCAGCGGCGGCTGAAGGACGGCCCCGCCTTTTCAAACACTTCCGGTTTGAGTTTTTCAAATCCGCCCGGTTGGCGCGGCGTTGCGACGCCGCGTCGGCCCGGTCTGGTTCCTGTTCGGCGCGCGCCGAACCGGCGTGGTTCCGCGCGCTTAAAAAACAAACACGATCATCAGGAGGACGCAGATGACGATCAGAGGATTCCTCAAAAACCTGTGCCTGGCGGCCATCGGCTGCGGCGTCGCGGCGGGCGCGGCGCTGGCCCGTGAACCCGGCGTCGCGCCGATGATTCCGCCCGGTTTGACCATGGGTTTGCCCATCGCCGTCAACCCGCCGCCGGGCGTGTATCTGACCAACCGCACCGCTTATTACACGGCCAAACTGTACGACGACGACGGCCATTACAACGGCCAGAAGGCCAAGATTTTTTCCAATTCGGTTCAATTGACCTGGGTTCCCGGCGTCGAATTGTTGGGCGGAACCTACAAGGCTTTCATCACCGCGCCTTACCTTGACATCCAGCAGGATCGCACGACCACGGCGGTTGGGCGGCTGGGATCCTGGCATACGTCGGGCTTTGGCAACCCGAAGATCCAGCCGTTCGATCTCGCCTGGAATTTGGGAGATGGCTTCAACGTCACCGCCGGGGTCGGGGTGTATCTGCCGTTGGGCAACTGGTCGGCGGGATCGGCGATCAATCTGGGCGGCAATTTCTGGACGGTGGAGCCGAGCGTCGGATTCACCTATTTGAAGGACGGCTGGAACGCGTCCTTGCAGGTGCTTTATGACGTCAACACCCGCAACAACAAAAACAAATACCTCTCCGGCGATCAGGTGTTCGTCAACGCGACCGTGACGAAAACCATCGAAGACTGGACGGTCGGCCCGGTCGGTTATTATCAAAAACAGGTTACGGCGGACAGCAACAACGGCGGTCGCGCGACCTTCGGCGGCGCGGTGTTCAAGGAGCCGGAACAGTTGGCCCTTGGCCTGCTGGTCGGGCGCCAGATCGGCCCGATCCGCTTCACCGCCATGGCGACGAGCGAGGTTCTCACCCGCAACACCTATGGCGGGCAAAAATTCTGGCTGAACGCCGCCTACAAGTTTTGACCTGCGTTTGTCCGATGCCGGGCCGGGCTGCCGGCGTCGGATCGCACGGATCGGGAACGGCCCGTCTGCGTTCGCAGGCGGGCCATTTTCGTTCCTCCGGCAAAAAGCGCGGCCCCTTGCAAACCAACCCAAAAAAACATTGAGGGAACGTCCATGACCAATTTTTGCAGCGTCCACATCCCATGGCGGCTTTGCGCGGTCGCCGTCGCCGCCGCCTTTCTCATGCTTATCAATGTCGTCGGTTTGGCCGCCGCCGAACCGCTGAAAGTCGCGGTGATTGAAGCGCCGCCGTTTGGCATGAAAGGGCCGGACGGGTCGCCTGTCGGCGCGGCGGTCGACGTTGCGGTCGCGTTGGGCAAGCGCGCTGCGGTCGCCGTTGAACCGATCCTGCTGCCGCGCGTTCGCATTCCAGCGATGATGGCCGAAGGACAGGCCGATCTGGCGGGCATGGTCGCCTCTCCGGCGGCGGACGCCATCGGTCATCGGTTGGCCCCGATGCAACCGCTGTCCACCATCATCCTCAGCCGCCCCGGCGCGCCTATCGGCGCTGTCTCTGGGTTGGAGGGCAAGACAGTCGCTCTGCTGCGCGCCGCCAACTATGACCCCCGGATCACCGAAAACCCGGCAATCCGCAAACAGGAGGTGTCGAGCTACGCCAGCGGCCTGAGCCTGCTGATGGCGGAGCGGGTGGACGCGTTGATCGGCCCAGACATGGGGCTGTATTTCGAGGCGACTCAGATGGGGTTGACGCGGGCCAGATTCGCGCCGCCGCTAGTCGTCAACAAGCTGGACGTGTGGCTCTACTTGTCCAAGGCCTCGCCCCAGGTCGGTTTGCTTGAGCGGCTGAAAGGGGCTGCCCAAGCGCTGGTCGCCGAGGGGTTCGTCGAGTCCAGCATGAAGGCCTATGTGCGCTGAGCCCCGGTTCCGGTTTTGGAGTCCGGGTAGACGGATTTCAAAGTCAGGTTCAAGTGTTCGATCAGCGCGTTGGCCGCCGTGTCGGCGTCGCCGCCCAGCAGGGCCTTGAGCAGGATGGCGTGGTGATCCAGGAACTCGTCGAGATCCTGGATCCCGCGCATCATCAGCCGCCGGTAACGTTGCGCCTGATCGTAAAGCGTGTCGTGCAACCCCAGCAGGCGCGGGGAGTCGCAATGGGCGACCACGGCGGCGTGAAACTGCTTGTGCGCCCGCTCCAGATCGGCGGCCTCGGCCCCTTGGCCGCTGCGCAGCCGTTCCACCGTGCGCTCCAGCCGGGTGAAGGCGGCGACGACGCCAACCTCCCATTCATCGTCATCGCGGCGCATGGAGCGCAGCAGCGCCTCGCGCTCCACCATTCGGCGGTTCAGCGTGATGTCCTGAAGATCGGCTTCCGACATCGGGGCGACGCGAAAGCCCCGGTGGCTTTCGTTGGTGACGAATCCCAGCGTGGTCAGCCGCGACAGCGCCTCACGCAGGGGCGACGCGCCCATGCCATAGTGCTCTTTCAGCGATTCGATGCGCAACTTGGCGCAGGGTTCCAATGCGCCCGATACGATGTCGTCGATGATCCGCTGAACCGCGACGTTCGCCAGCGTGTCTTCGGTGGCTGTGTCGGCCATTGTTTTTGCTCCAGTCCCGTGCGCTGCCTCAGGAGAATCGAAAGCCTGTTCACCACCGTCAAGGCCATTTTATCGAGAAACTGGGTTTTGGCGATGCGCTGGACAAAATAGCGCATCATGACCATTGACTCCGCCAACCAAATTGGTATGTTTAATAACAGTTATTGAGAATTTCAAATAAGCGGCGACGCCGCCGCACGCCCGAAGGGAGGACGTGTTGCCAAAAACGATTCCGACACGCGCGGTTCACCTGGGCGCTCTCGACGTGTCGGTCGAGCGCCGCCCCGATGGCGTCGCGCTGGTGAGCGCCGCGCAACGGTTGCCGCCCTATCCCGACAAGCTGACTCTGCGGTTGGAGCATTGGGCGCGCGCGACGCCCGACCGGCTGTTCTTGGCCCAGCGCGGCGCAGATGGCGCATGGCGGGAGATCACCTACGCCCAAGCGCTGGCGAGCGTGCGCGCCCTGGGGCAAGCCTTTCTGGATCGTGGCCTGTCGGTCACGCGCGGCGTGGTGGTGCTGTCCAACAACAGCGTCGAACACGCGCTGATGATGTTGGCGGCGCAATATGTCGGCGTGCCGTACGCCCCGGTGTCGCCCGCCTATTCGCTCGTCAGCAGCGATTTCGGCAAGCTGCGCCATGTGCTGGGGCTGTTCCCGCCGGGGCTGGTCTACGCCGACGACGGCCATCGGTTCGAGCGGGCCTTCCGCGTCGCCGTGCCGCCGGACGCCGATTTGGTCATCGCCCGCAACCCGCCCGACGATTTGCGCGTGACCCTGTTTGACGATCTGCTCAAAACCCCGGTGACGGCGGCGGTGGACGCCGCCCATGACCGGGTTGGCCCGGACACCATCGCCAAGATCCTGTTCACCTCGGGATCCACCGGCATGCCCAAGGGGGTCATCAACACCCAGCGCATGCTGTGCAGCAACCAGGAGATTCTGGCCTATCTCTTCGCCTTTCTGCGTGACGAACCGCCGGTTTTGGTTGATTGGCTGCCGTGGAACCACACCTTCGGCGGCAACCACAATTTCGGCATCGCCCTGAACAACGGCGGGACGCTCTACATCGACGAGGGCAAGCCGATGGGCAGCGGCGTCGACGTCACCGTGCGGAACCTGCGCGACGTCTCGCCGACCATGTATTTCAACGTGCCCAAGGGCTATGAGGCTCTGTTGCCGCATCTGGAGGCCGATCCCGACCTGTGCGAGCGCTTTTTCCGCCGGGTCAAGGTTCTGTTCTACGCCGGCGCCGGTCTCGCCCCCCATGTCTGGCGCAAGCTGGACGAGTTGGCGATCCGCGCGGTGGGCGAGCGCATCGTCATGCTGACCGGGTTGGGCGCGACGGAAACCGGGCCGATGGCGCTGAACGCCAACCGCCAATACGACCAGCCGGGCCGCATCGGCCTGCCGATGCCCGACGTGGTGGTGAAGCTGGTGCCGTCGGGCGACAAGCTGGAGGCGCGGATCAAGGGGCCGAGCGTCACGCCGGGCTATTGGCGGCAAGAGGAGCTGAGCGGCAAGGCGTTTGACGAAGAAGGCTTCTACTGTCTGGGCGACGCCATCCGTTTCGCCGACCCGGACAACATCGACGAAGGCTTCGTCTTCGATGGCCGCATCGCCGAGGATTTCAAGCTGGCCACTGGAACCTGGGTCAGCGTCGGAACCTTGCGGGCGCAGGTGATCCAGCATTGCGCCCCGTTGGTCGAGGATGTGGTGGTCGCCGGGCATGACCGCGACGACATCGCCATCATGATCTTCCCGCACGCGGCGTCCTGTCGGGAGTTGTGCCCGCATTTGGAGCCGTCGGCGACGTTGGCCGAGGTTTTGAACGACCATGTGGTTCTGGTGCGCTTCCGCGCCTTGCTGTCCAGCTTGGCCGGGGGCAGCACCGGCAGTTCAACCCGCGTCGTCCGCGCCGTTCTGTTGAGCGAGCCGCCCTCGCTCGACGTCGGCGAGATCACCGACAAGGGGTCGATCAACCAGCGCGCGGTGTTGAAGAACCGCGCCGCCTTGGTCGAGTCCCTCTACGACCCAGCCCCCGGGCCGCAGGTCATTTCCATCGACGGGTGATGTTTCGCAGCTTCATCCTGCGCAGCCTCCCTTCCAAGCCGCGCAGACACTGAAAACCGGGCGCTTTGCGGCGCCCGGTTCTTTTTTTCGGCGGCTCGGCGTTCCGCGCCGGATCAGGCGGCGTTTTTCAGGCCAAGCAGTTTGACGGCGTTGTCCTTCAGGATCAGTTGGCGCACCTCGTCCTTGATCGGCAGCTTGTTGAAATCGGCGATCCAGCGATCCGGGGTGATGAGCGGGAAGTCGGACCCGAACAGAACCTTGTGCTTCAACAGGCTGTTGGCGTACTGGACCAGAATCGCCGGGAAATATTTGGGCGACCAACCGGACAGGTCGATGTAGACGTTCGGCTTGTGGGTCGCCACCGCCAGCGCCTCTTCCTGCCAGGGGAAGGAGGGGTGGGCGAGGATGATCGGCATGTCGGGGAAATCCGCCGCGACGTCGTCCATATGCATCGGGTTGGAGTATTTCAGGCGCAGACCGGCGCCGCCCGGCATGCCCGCCCCGATGCCGGTCTGGCCGGTGTGGAACAGGGCGGGCAGCTTGTGTTCGGCGATGACTTCATAGAGCGGGTAGGCCATGCGGTCGTTGGGATAAAAGCCCTGAACGGTCGGATGGAATTTGAATCCGCGCACGCCGTACTGTTCGATCAACTTGCGCGCTTCGCGGACTCCCATCTTGCCGCGCGCCGGGTCGATGCTGGCGAACGGAATCATCACGTCCTTGTTTTGGGCGACCAGTTCGGCCACCTCGTCGTTGGGGACGCGCGGCATGCCGGTGCAGCATTCGGCGTCCACGGGGAAGATGACGCAGGCCATCTTGCGCTGGCGGTAATACTCGGCGATTTCCGGGATGCCCGGCTGGCCCAAATCATTCTTGAAGTATTTCGCCTTCGCCTCCTCCATCGCCAAGGCTTCTTCCAGAAGCGGGGCGCGGCAGGATTTTTCGGCGTGGGTGTGGATGTCGATGGCGACAAGTTCGTCGACGTTCATGGTGGGGTCTCCGGCCTTCCGGCTCTGGGATGGTTCAGGATGATGGTGGGCGCTGCGATTGACACTGCGTCGGCAGACGGAAAATCATCTTCTAGTTACTATAATGGAAAATAACATTTATGGCGATACCATATCGCGGCGACCTCTGTTACGATCACCGCTCGTTTCCGCACCAGAGTCGCAAAGAAATGACCGGCAGTCGCCCAACCCGCTCCACCGCTCGCCGTGCTCCCGTTTCATCGACCACCAGCCCGGAGCCGGACGGCGATGCGGCGATTGATTACGGCGTGCTGGGCGAATCGGTGGGCTTTTTGCTGAAGCGGGCGCAGATGGCGGTTTTCGCCGACTTCATCGCGACCTTCGCCGCCGCCGACATCCGACCGGCGCAATTTTCGGTTCTGGTCATCGTCGGGCGGAACCCTGGCTTGAAGCAATCGCAGGTCAGCGCCGCGCTCAGCATCAAGCGGACCAACTTTGTGCCGCTGCTCGATTCCCTGGAGGATCGCGGGCTGGTCAAGCGCAAGATGGCGGCGATGGATCGCCGGTCCCACGCGCTGCATTTGACGCCGAAGGGCGTGGTCCTGCTGAAGGAGCTGAGCCTGTTGTGGGAGCAGCACGAACAGCGGATTCAGGACAAGCTGGGCGGCGATGGCCGGGCGCAGTTGTTGGCGTTGTTGACCGGCCTGGATGGATTCGGCGGCGCGTCTGGCCTGGACGAGGTTGATCTCGCCGAACTGCCGCCGCCCACGGCCAAGCCGCGTGGGCGACGGGCGGCCAAACCCGCCGCCGAACCGATCTGACCGAAGGTCAGCGCGGCGGCAACCGCAGCGCGCCGTCCAGCCGGATGACCTCGCCGTTCAACGCCGGGTTGGCGACGCAATGGGCCACCAGATCGGCGAACTCCTCCGGCTTGCCCAACCGCTTGGGGAAGGGGATCGAGGCGCCAAGGCTGGCCTGAACCTCGTCCGGCAAATTGCGCATCATCGGGGTGAGGAACAGGCCGGGGGCGATGGCCAGCACGCGGATGCCGAACTGCGCCAACTCGCGGGCAGCGGGCAGGGTCAGGGACGCGATGCCGCCCTTGGACGCGGCGTAGGCGGCTTGCCCGACCTGCCCCTCGAACGCGGCGACCGACGCGGTGGAGACGACGACTCCGCGTTCCCCGTCCGCCAGCGGGTCGAGCGTCGCCATGTCGGACGCCGCCAAGCGCAGCATGTTGAAGCTGCCGATCAGATTGACCTGAACGACGCGGGCGAAATCCTCCAGCGGCTGTGGCCCGTCGCGGCCCAAGATCCGCTTGGCGACGCCGATTCCCGCGCAATTGACCAGCACGCGGGCTGGTCCATGGGCTTCGCGCGCCGTCGCCAACGCCGCGATGGCGCTGTTCGGGTCGGTGACGTCGCAGGCGACGCCGACGCCGCCGCCAACGCCGCCGTTGAGTTCCGCCGCCACCGCGCGGGCGGCGTCGGCGTTGACGTCAAACACCGCGACCTTGGCCCCGGCGGCGGCCAGCGCGCGCGCCGTCGCCGCGCCCAAACCCGATCCGCCGCCGGTGACGATGGCGGCCTGTCCCTGGATGTTCATGGTGCGCGGTCCTTTTCGTTTTGCCGGATGGTCAGAATTCGGTGACTTTCTTGGCGCGCTTTTCCAGGAAGGCGCGCAGCCGGTCCTTGGCGTCGTCGCTGCCCTGGGCGACGGCGGCCATCAGCGCCTCCATCATGAAGCCCTGGCGGGGGTCGGCTTCGGCGATGCGGGGCAGGGCGTGGATGACGGCGAAGTTGGTGATCGGCGCGTTCGCGGCGATCTTTCCGGCCAACTCCAGCGCCTTGGCCAACCCGTCGCCCGGCTCCACCAGATATTGGGCGAGGCCCATGGCGTAAGCGGCCTCGGCGTCATGGACGCGCCCGGTCAGCATCATGTCGGCCATCCGCGACACGCCGATCAAGCGCGGCAACCGAATGGAGCCGCCGCCGCCGACGAAGATGCCGCGTTGGCCCTCGGGCAAGGCGAAGTAAGCCCCGCGCTCGGCGACGCGGACGTGGGTGGCGCAGGCCAGTTCCAGCCCGCCGCCGACGACGGCCCCCTTCAGGACCGAAACGACTGGCACGCGCCCGAACTCGATCCGCTCGAACACCCGGTGCCACATCATGGAATGGGTCACGCCCTCCACCGTGCTGCGCTCCGACAATTCCGACAGGTCCAGACCGGCGGAGAAATTGTCGCCGTCGGTGGCCAGCACCACCGCCTTCACGCTGTCCGGCAGGGCGGCGAAGAAAGCCTCCATGCCAAGAATGGTTTCGTCGTTCAGCGCGTTGCGCTTTTCCGGGCGGTCCAACCGCAAGATGGCGACCGCGCCGCTCTGTTCGGCGCGCAAGGAGGCGGGCAGGATGCCGGTCAGGATTGGCTCGGTCGGGGGCATGGCGTCACCATTTAATTCTTCTGAATGATGGTTATATTAAATAACAGTTTGAGCGGCGCCGGTCAACCGCTCTGAAGGCCGCGCTGGACGCGCATGGGCCATGCGGGCCTTCACGATGGTCGCGGGCGTGGCGTCGAACCGAACGCGCGGGCTTCGTTTGTTACGGTTCGCTCGATCAAACGGAAGGCTTGCAAATTTCCAAATCGAGACGTTGATCGCATTTTGCGAGCCAAGTTGCTTTGAAAACGCAAAAAGACGGGACATTTTTGGTCGGACAAACGGGAGAATAGACCGACAGAACCTTGAGGAATCTTAGGGGCCGTCAAAAAATCTGAAACGGTCATGAGTTGGCCCGCCAATTGCTGTGACAAGACGCCACAGGCCGCGCGACCGAATCATTCGAGAAGCGAGCCGCGTCACAAAAGAAAACGCCATCCGGGAATGGCGAGGAGACAATCGCATGAGCCGCAAGATCAAAAGCATCCTGGCCGCCGCCATCCTGTTCACCCCGCTGTCGGCGATGGCGTTTGACGTCGACGCCTACAAGGCGGCGGCGACGGAATCCATCCGTGAATTGCTGACCGGGACGATCACGGATCCGGCGGCGTCGTTGGCGCGCCAGGAAAAGTTGATGGCGATGGGGGTCGAAGCCGGCAAGGAATACGCCAAGGACAATCCCGCCGAGGCGAAGATCATGGATCTGCTGGCGGCCAGCGCCGAAGGCATGAAGGGGATGACCCCCGACCAGTTGGAAGCCAAATGGGGCGACGCCGGCGACGCGGGCGACGCGGTGGGCTTTCCGCTGAAGTCTTTGGACCAGTTCAGCAAGACCCGCAATCACATCGACGTCGTCGTGCATCCGGCCCGCGCCTACACCTTCATCAAGGCTTGGCAAACCAGCAAGAGCAAGCAGGATTTGGCCGAAGCCAAGGGCGAGTTGAACGAGGTGTTGGAGCATTCGGAAAAGCTGCGCAAGGCGAAGTGAGTGGGCTTCCGACCGATTGATTGAACTGAATCACGCCCCAACGCCCGTTTCCGCAAGTTTGAGGCCCACCATGTTGACATCGATCCGAAGCAAGTTGGTCGCCGGGTTCGCCACCGCCGTCCTGGTGTCGTCAATCCCCGGCGCGGTCGGTTATCTGTCAACCGGGCGGATGTCGGCGGAGGTTGAAGACACGTTGGGGGGCGATGTTCCCATTATGACCGCTGTGCAGGAAGGGCGGGTGCGGGCGTTGCGGGCGATCACCGACGTGCATCTGATCCTGCAATCCCCTCACTCCGATCCGGCGGCGTTGAAGGCTCTGGACGAGGAGTTGGCCCTTGCCGAAATGAATTTTCTGATGGTGCGGGACGGAACCGATTCCGACGGCTTCCGATCCTCCGCCGCCGGTCGTCTGTGGACGGAAAAGGGCGTCACCCTGCAAATTCCGCAACGCCTGACGCTTGACGCCCGGCCCCTGGCGGAAAAGGCGGTGGCGGCGATGCGGACCTTCGCCGCTCAGGCGCGCGAAACCGTGAAACTGCATGACGCCCGCATGGCCTACAGTTTCAAGCTGGATGACGTGCTGTGGGATGTCGGGCGATACGCTTATCTGTTGAAGGCCAAGCAGGCCAAATGGGCCGAAGCGCTGGGGGAAGCGGCGCGTTTCGACACGCCGTTCACAGGAAACATGGACCCGGACAAAAGCGATTTCGCCCGGATGCTGCAAGTCTACAAGCCGCAGGACCCGAAACTGGTCAAGCTCTTTGACCAATACGCCAAACTTGACGGAAAGATGCATGAGACCGCCCGCCAGATCAACGCGGCGTCGACGGACAACAAGCAGTCGATTTTCGACAAGCAGCGCGGGCGATCCTTGCAACAGGCCTCTCACGCTCTTGACGAGGTGATCGACTATGCCTCTCCCTTGATGGCGGACATTGATCGGAACGAGCACGCGGGCATTGAGGCGATGGACGGCAGCTATGGCCAATTGCGGGAGGCCATCGTTCTGTTGAACGACGAGGCGCGCCAGGGGCTGGATGAGGGCACGGCGAATGTTTTTGAGATTCGCGACAAGACCCGGCTCATCACCGTGGTGGTCAGCGTTCTGGGGCTGTTGGTGGCGGGGCTGGTCTCCTGGATTCTGACCCGCGCGTTGGCCGGGCCGCTTGGCCGAATCACCCAGGTGATGGACCGTCTGGCGGGCGGCGACACCAGCGTCACTGTGCCGGAGCTGAACCGGGGCGGCGAAATCGGCGCCATGGCGGCGAGCGTCGCGCAATTCCTGAAAAATGCGATCGACAACAACGCGTTGCGCGCCGAACAGGAGACATTGCGGGAACAGGCCGAACAGCAGCGTCTGGCCGCGCTGGAATCGATGGCCAGCACGGTCGAGCAGGAAAGCCAAATCGCGGTGAGCGCCATTTCCGACCGCACCCAGGAGATGACCGACAACGCCCGCCAGATGGCGGAGGCGGCGGGCCGCGTGGGCGAACATTCGCAAGAGGTGGCGTCCGCCGCCCGGCAGGCGTTGGCCAACGCCGAAACCGTGTCGGCGGCGGCGGAGGAATTGTCCGCTTCGATCCAGGAAATCAGCCGCCAGATCAGCGGCGCCAGCGCCGTCACCCGTGAAACGGTCAGTCTGAGCGCCGAGGCGCAGCGCGCCATTCTGTCGCTCAGCGATACGGTCAGCCGGATTGGCGACATGGCCACCTTGATCGCCAACATCGCCGGTCAAACCAACCTGCTGGCGCTGAACGCCACCATCGAGGCGGCGCGGGCGGGGGAGGCGGGCAAGGGTTTCGCCGTCGTCGCCAGCGAGGTCAAGGCGCTGGCCAACCAGACGGCGAAGGCCACCGACGACATCGCCCGGCAAATCGCCGAGGTGCGCAACGCCACCGGGGCCGCAGTGTCGATGGTGGACAAGATGACCGGGCGGATTGGCGAAATCGACGAAATCGCCGCGACCGTCGCCGGGGGCGTGACCCAGCAGGCCGCCGCCACCCGCGACATTTCACGCAACGTCACCGAAACCGCGACGGCCGCAAGGCTGGTCAGCTCCCGCATCGAAATTGTGTCGAACGACGCGCAATCCACCGGGGCCGCCGCCGCCGATGTGCGGGCCAAAGCCGATGAGGTGGCGGTCAGCATCGCCGCGCTGCGCACGGAAATCGTGCGCGTCATCCGCACATCCACCCGCGACGCCGACCGCCGCCGCGCCCAGCGTTTCGCCGTCAATCAGGTCGGCAGTCTGACCGTTGGCGGGCGGGCGCAGACGGTGATGGTTGAAAATCTGTCGGCGGGCGGGGCGCTGTTGACGACGACGACGGGGATTCCGGCGAATGCGCGGGTCAGCCTGCGTCTGTTGGGCTATGACCGCGAGATCCCGGCTCTGGTGATCGGGACTGAAGGGGGCGTTCGCCTGTCGTTTGACCTGAGCGGGGCGGACGACGAGCGTTTCCAGCGTTACTTTGAGGACACGACGCGAGGCCGCGCGCCGCTGGCCGCGTAACCGGACCCCACAGGTTGGCGCGCGTGGCGCGGAGGTTGATCCGCGCCACGCGTCGCGTCACTTGGTGTCTGACAAGCGGTCGATCCGGCGCAGGGCTGGGAAGCGCCACGCCCAGACGACGGCCAGACCGACCGCGCCGACGCCGCCCGCGACCACCGCCGTCACCGCGCCGAAGGCCGCAGCCGCCGCGCCGGATTCAAACTCGCCCAACTGGTTCGACGCGCCGATGAACAGCGACGCCACCGCGCCGACCCGCCCGCGCATGTCGTCGGGGGTGGACAGTTGGATCAGGGTTTGGCGCACGAACATGCTGACTTGATCGGTCGCCCCCACCGCCAGCAGGGCGATGAAGGACAGGACCGGGTCGGCGGACAGGCCGAACAGGATGGTCGCCACGCCGAACCCGGCCACCGCGATCAACATCCAACGCCCGGCGTGGCGCCGCACGCCCCAGCGGGTGATCGCCACCGCCATGACCAGCGCCCCCAGCGCGGGCGCGCTGCGCAGCAGCCCCAGCCCCCAGGGGCCGACATGCAGGATGTCGCGGGCGTAGATCGGCAACAGCGCCGTCGCCCCGCCCAGCAGCACCGCGAACAGGTCGAGCGAGATGGCGCCAAGGATTTCCGGGCGGCTGCGGATGAAGGCCGCCCCGGCCAGCAGCGTGGACCAGCTCATCGACCGGCGCACCATGGTGACGGGGCGCGGGCGGGTCGCCAGAATCAACAGAACCGCGACCAGCAGCATCGCCGCGCTGACGCCATAGACCACCGCTGGCCCCGCGATGTAGAGCAACCCGCCCAGCGCCGGGCCGGAGATTTGCGCGACCTGGACGCCCGACGATTGCCAGGCGACGGCGTTGGGCAGATCCTCCAACGGCACCATGGCTGAGAGCAGGGCTTGGTTGGCCGGTCCCTCGAACGCCTTGGCCACGCCGATCAAGGCCACGGTGGCGAAGATCGCCGTCGGCGACAGGGCGCCCGCCAGCGTCGCCGCGAACAGCCCGGCCACCGCCACGCATTCGGTGGTCAACGCGCCGAACAGGATGCGTTTGCGGTCATGGCTGTCCACCACATGCCCGGCGAACAGGGCCAAGGCCAGCGACGGCAGGAACTGGAACAGCCCGACCAGCCCCAGATCCAGCGGGTCGCTGGTCATGTCGTAGATTTGCCAGCCGACCGCGACCACCTGCATTTGGATCGCCAGCATCGAGCAGACGCGCGCGGTCCAGAACAGGGCGAAGGCCCGGTGACGGAAGGCCGAGCGAAAGGCGCTCCCGGACTGGGAAACAGCGGTCATGAAATCGGTTCCACCAAGGTTGCCAGCCCCAAGCCGCCGCCAATGCCCAGCGTGGCCAAGCCGCGCCGGGGCCGCGTCGGGCCGGTTGGGGTGAGGATTTCGGAAAACAGCCGGGTCATCAAAATGGCCCCCGACGCGCCATAGGGGTGGCCGAGCGCCAGCGCGCCGCCGCCGACGCACACGCGCGCCTCGTCCACGCCCAGCGCGTCGAGGCTGGCGAGAACCTGCGCGGCGAAGGCCTCGTTGAACTCGACCAAATCAATGTCGGCGACGCTCAGGCCCGGATGGCGGGCCAACAGCTTTTTCACCGCCGGGATCGGCCCGGTTCCCAGCAGCTTGGGATCGACGCCCGCCGCCTGGGAATCGACGACCCACAGGCCGCGCGTCAGGTTCAGCGCGCGGAATTTTCGTTCCGAAACGACAACGACCACCGCCGCGCCGTCGTTTACCGGGCAGGCGTTGCCCGCCGTGACGCTGCCGCCCTCGCGGAAGACCGGGGGCAGGCTGGCCAGCTTGGCGAGGCTGCTGTCGGCGCGCGGGCAGTCGTCGCGGTCGATGATCCGCCCGTCGGGCAGGATCATCGGGACGATTTCGCGGGCGAAACGACCGGACTCCTGCGCGACGACCGCCTTGCGGTGGCTGTTCAGGGCGTAGAAATCCTGGCGCTCCCGGCTGATTCCATAGGCGGCGGCGACGTTTTCGGCGGCTTCGCCCATCGACGGATCGCCAATGCAATCGGGTGCGAAACGAGCGCGGTCATAAAAGACCGGGCTGCGGTAGAGGCTGGTCGGTTTGGCGACGCGCCAGGGTGCGGTGCTGACGCTCTCCACCCCGCCCGCCAGAAAGACGTCCCCGGCCCCCGCCTGGATCAGCCGGGCGGCGAGGTTGATCGCCTCCAACCCTGACCCGCATTGGCGGTCCACCGTCACCCCCGGCACGGAGACCGGCAGCCCGGCGGCCAGCGCCGACAGCCGGGCGACGTTGCCGCCGGGACCGACGGCGTTGCCCAACAGCACGTCGTCAACCTCCGCCCCATCCAGCCCGGCGTCCGCCAGGACGGCGCGGATCACCGGGGCGGCCAACGCCTCGACCGGCAACTCCCGCAGGCTGCCGCCGACGCGCCCGACCGGGCTGCGCCGCGCGGCGACGATGATGGCGCGGTCGCTCATGCGATCTCCTCCAAGCCGCCCGCGCGGGCGCGGTCGCGCACGTCGGCGCGGGCGATCTTGCCGCTGCCGGTCAGCGGCGTGTCGGTCGCCGCGAAGACGCGCCGGGGGGCCTTGTAGCCTTCCAGCCGTTCGTGACACCAGGCGCGCAGATCGGCGGACGACGCGCGGTCGGTTCCGCGCCACCACAGCACGGCGGACACCGCGTCGCCCCAATAGGGATCGGGCAGGCCGAAGACCACGGCCTCGGCCACCGCCGGATGGGCGCGAAGGGCGGCTTCGACCTCCGCCGGGTAGACGTTCAGGCCGCCGGAAATCAGCATGTCGCCCGCCCGCCCGATCAGCCGCAGCCAACCCTGCCCGTCGAGCCAACCATAATCGCCGACCGTTCCCCAACCGTTTTGCGCGCGAAAGCCCGATCCGTCCGATCCGCCGATGTAGCCGTCGCTGAGCATGGCGCTCCGCACCCACACCGTGCCGGGCTGGCCCGTGGGAACCGGCTGGCCGTCGTCGTCGCGCAAGGACAGCTCCACCCCGTGGAAGGGGCGGCCGACGCTGTCGGGTGGCGCGCCTTCACGGGAATCGCGCAGGCTGACGAAGCTCAGCTCCGACGCGCCGTAATATTCCAGAACCACCACGCCGGGGCAGCGGGCGAGCAGCCGTTCATGCGCGGCGGGGGCGAGCTTGGCCCCGGAGCAGACGACGCGGCGCAGGGCCGGAAAGCGCAGGCTCTGCCGCTCCGCCGCGTCGAGGATGCCGACCAGCATGGTGGGAACGACGACCAACGTCGTGATCGCCGCGCCCGGATCGGCCAGCCGCCGCGCGGCGTCGGCGGCGTCGAATTTCGGTTGGACATGGACGGCGGCCCCCACCGACAGCCCTTCGACCGCGCCATACAGGCCAAGCCCATGGACCAGCGGCCCCGGCACCAGAACGGCGTCGTCGGCGCCGATGCCGAACTCCGCCCGGCTGGCGTCGAGCGTCGCCAGCCAAGAGCCTTGGTTGCGGATGAAGGCCTTGGGCCGCCCGGTGGTGCCGGAGGTGAAACCAATGAGAAAGGGCGTGGCCGGATCGACCGACGGCAAGCTCCAACCGCCGGGCTGCGCGTCCAACCACGCGGCGACGCTGGCGTCGTCCAGCAGCAGATCCGGTTGCAGGGTGGCGAGCGCGCTGGCGCTTTGCTCGGCGCTCCATTTCGGATCGAGCAGGGCGACGACGCCCCCCGCCGCGACGATTCCGAAAAACAGCGCCAGCAGTTCCGCCCGGTTGCCCAGCCGCAGGGCGACGCGCGGCGGCGCGCCCTTGGCGTGTTTGCCCTTGGCGTGTTTGAGGGCGGTGTGTTTGAGGGCGGCGACGCCCGCCCCCGCCCGCGCCACGGCGTCGAACAGCGCGCCATAGCTCAGCGGCGCGCCGTCAAAGGTCAAGGCGGGGCGATCCGGGGCGCGCGTGGCCGCCTCGGCGAAGGGGTGGGCGAGGCTCATCGGCTCAGGCGTGGGCGGTCGGCAGCACGCCCGCGCGGCGCACGGCGGCGGCGGCGAAGGCGGCGACGCCCGCCTTGATGAGATCGCCCGGAATGAAGGCCATGACGGCCAGCGCCGCCTTTTCCAACGGCATGCCCGCGACCACGGACAGCCAGGGAATCCCACCGGCGTAGACGGCCAGGATGCCGCCGACGGCGCAGACGGCGAACAGCCGGATCGGGTTGGCCCCGGTGGCGAAGCGTTCGGCCAGCAGGCCGGTGACGAAGGCCCCGACCGGGAAGGCCAGGACGAAGCCGCCCGACGGTCCCAGCAGAGCGCCGACTCCGCCGCGTCCACCGGCCAACAGCGGCAGCCCGGCGGCGACCAGCAGCACGAACAGCAGCAGCGCCAGGCCGCCGCGCTTGGCCCCCAGCAGCGCGCCCGCCAGCATCACGCCCAGCGACTGCGCGGTGATCGGCACGGGCAGAAAGCCCAGCGGAATGGGGGGAGCCATGCCAAGACCGGCCACCAGGGCGGCGAACAGGGCGCTGAGGACAAGATCGCGGGTGCTCAACATGGGTCGGGCGAGTCCTTATGTGTGGCGACCGTCGTCGGTCGGGTCATACCCCCGCGCGTCCAACGCGGCGGTGAGATCATCGGCCAAGCGGAGAATCTTGACCAGCAGCGGAACGAACAGGGCGGCTATGTTCCGTTCGACGCCCCGCGCCTGTTGCGCCATCCGCACCTCGCGCACCTGTTCGGCCAAAAGCGGGATGAAACGGATGGTCAGGGCCAGCATCAGGGCCATTTTCGCCGGGTTGACGCCCAGCGGGCGCAGGGCCGAAAACAACCGCTCGAACAGATCGACCATGTCGGCGACCTTGGTGGTCAGCGTCATCAGCGTCGCCAGCAGGATCAGCGCGGCGAAGCGGGCGACGGCGGCCAGCGTCTCCGCCCAGCCGGTTCCGGCCAACAGCGCTTGGCAGCCGAACAGCAGCGTCAGCATGACCACCGGCGCGCGCAGCTCGCGCAGCGCCCGACCAACCGGCAGCTTCGCGGCGACCAGCAGCCCCAGACCCAGCAGCCCGGCGGCCAGCGCGCCCAGCGCGCCGGGCAGGGCCAGCACGGCCAGCGTCGCCGCCAGCAGCCCGCCCATCTTCACCCCGGCCCCCAACCGGTGAATGACGGAATCCCGGTGCAGATACAGGCCCAGCATCAGCCCAGCCGCGCGACATAGGCGGGAACGGCGACCGCCGGAACGTCGTCGATCACGATTCGCCCCTCCTCCAGCACCAGCGCCCGGTCGAAATCCATCACCATGTCCAGATCATGGGTGACGACGACGGCCTTTTGCGGCAATTCGCGGATCACCTGGATCACCGTGCGGCGGTTGCGCAGATCCAGCAGGGTGGTCGGTTCGTCAAACACGACGTGGGCCGGTTCCAGCACCAGAACCCCGGCGATGGCCAGCAACTGCTTTTCCCCGCCGCTCATCTGGTGGGCGGGCTGGTGGCGGTAACGGGTCAGATTGTAACGGTCGAGCACCGCCGTCACCCGCCGGGCGATCTCGTCCTTCGGAACCTTGCGGGCCTTCAGGCCGAAACCGACATCCTCCTCGACGGTCGGGTAGACGATCTGGACGTCGGGGTTTTGAAAGACGAAGCCGACGCGCTGGCGCACCGCCCGCCCGTCGGTTCGCGTGTCCAACCCATCGACCGTCACCACGCCGGAGGAGGGCAGGATCAACCCGTTCAGCATTCGGGCCAGCGTGCTTTTGCCCGACCCGTTGCCGCCGAGAATGGCGACGCGCCGCTCGCGGATCGACACGGACAGATCGCGCAAAACGGCGCGGTCGTCGTAGGCGTGGGTGACGGCGCGAAGCTCGATCATGGGGCCAGGTCGGTTTGGTTGCGATTTGGTTGCAGCGGCGAGCACCCTCTTAACCGCTTTGCCCTCACCCCGCCAGCACGACCTTGCCCCGACGTCCGGGCTGTTCGGCGAGTCGCATGGCGTCGGCGACGTCGGCGAACGGGACGGGCGGGGCGGCGGTCAGGGTCAACGCGCCGCCGCCCACCCGCGCCATCAGGGCGGCGAAGGCGGCTCGCCACTCTTCCGGCGAGCAGCGGTCCACCCAGCGCTTCAGCCAGAAACTCAAAACACGGACGCCGCGTTCGGCGGCGGCGGGCAGGTCTGGCGACAGCAGGGAACCCGACAGCAGGCCGTACGACGCCAGCGTGCCGCCCGGCGCGATCAGCCCGGCCAACGCCGCCCCCTCCGACCCGCCGATGGCGTCGAGCGCGGCGGCGGCCCCGCGCCCATCGGTCAAGGCGGCGACGGTCGCGGCCAGATCGTCGCGCCCGCTGTTCACCACGGCGGCGGCTCCCAAGCTCAACAACTCGTCCCGGTGATCCTCGCGGCGGACCACGGCGACCATGCGCAGCCCCAGCGCGCGGGCGGTTTGCGCGGCGATGCGCCCGCAGGCCGATCCGGCGGCGTTGACGATCACCACGTTCCCCGCCCGCAATGGAATGTCGAGAGTCAGCAGCCGGTCGATGGTCAGCGGGTTGATGTAGCATTGCGTCGCCACCGCGTCGGGGATGGCGTCCGGCACGGGAACCGCCCATTGGGCGGGGCTGACCACCAGTTCGGCCCAGGTTCCTGACCCGCGCAGGGGCAGCACGCGCCGCCCGATCCAGTCGGCGGACAGGCCCGCGCCCACGGCGACCACCCGCCCGACCGCCTCGAACCCCGGAATGAAGGGCAGGGCGGTCGCCCGCGCGTAGGCGCCGCGCACGGTCAGCAGATCCGACGGGTTGACGCTGGCCGCCGCCGTGCGGACCAGCAACTCGCCGGGGGCCGGAACCGGGTCCGGTTGGTGGCGGCAGCGCAGAACCGTCGCCGGGTCGCCGAATTGGTCGCAGAAAATCGCCCGCAAGACGCCGTTCCCCACCGATGAGGCCCCGATTGCCGGAGGCCCTAGGAAGGGGTCTTCATGCCGACATCAGGCGCGGCTGTCGAGCGCCGTCTTACCGTTTCCTCAGCGTTCGATGACCAGATCGCTGACCGGGCGACTGCAACAGAGCAGGATGAGCCCCTGGTCGATCTCCCGCTGGCGGATGCCGCCGCCATGACTCATCGCCACTTGACCGGACAGCAAACGGCTTTTGCAGGTGCCGCACAGCCCGCGCGAGCAGGAAGACGGCAGGCGCAGCCCAGCGGCGGCGGCGGCGGTCAGGATGGGGGTGTCGGGGCCGCAGGTGATCGTTCGCCCGCTTTTGGTGAATTCGACCGTGAAGCCGCTGGCCGTCGCCGGTTCCGCCTCGGCTGGGGCTGGGGGCGCGTTGCCGGGCAGATCCTCGAAGCTGAAGCTTTCCTCGTGATAGCGGGACGGATCGACCCCGGCCTCCAACGCCATGGCGCGCGCAGCGGCCATGAAGGGGGCCGGACCGCAGACATAGAGGTCGCGTTCCAGCAAATCGGGAGCGATCAGCCGCAGCATCGGCAGGGACAGCCGCCCGGTGTAGCCCGGCCATGGACCGTCCGTCCCGGTCGCCTCGCACAGATGGGCCAGCCGGACGCCGGTTCCGCCGCGCGCCAGCACGTCCAACTCGGCGCGAAAGATGATGTCGGCGGGGGTGCGGGCGGCGTGGACGAACAGAACGTCGCGCTCCAGCGCCAGATCGTCGAGCGTGCGGGCCATCGACATCAAGGGCGTGATCCCGCTGCCCGCCGACAGGAACAGCAGCTTGGTCAACGGACGCCCCGCCGGGGTGAAATCGCCCATTGGGCCGGTCGCCCGCAACTCCCGCCCTGGAACCATGTGGTCGTGCAGCCAGTTCGACGCCGGGCCGCCCGGCACCCGCTTCACCGTGATGGCGATGCGGTGCGGGCGCGCCGCCGAGGAGGCGATCGTGTAGCAACGGTTGACCGTCGCGCCGTCGATGGGCAAGTCCAGCGTGATGAACTGCCCCGGCGTGAAGCGGAAGCGGCAGGGGCTGCGTCCGGAAAAGACGAAGGTTTTGACGTCGTGGGTTTCCTGCCGCACCGCCCGGCACACCAGCCGGTCGTCGCGGTCGGGATCCCACAGCGGCGGCTCAGCCGCCGCCGACAGTTCGGCGTCCCAATCGGACGGCCCGCTCATGCCGCGACCTCAACCGCCGCCGCGCCGCCTTCATGGGCCGACAGGCGGTCGATGTACCATGCGCAGAATTTCTCCACCAACCCCTCGGTGTGGGGGGAATAGGGGCCGGGTTCATAGGCTGGGCTGGCGGCGCCAGCCTGGGCGATGGCGACCAGATCGCCGTCCTGCCGGTTGGTGGCGTTCCACACCTCCGTCAGGGTTTTCAGGTCGTAATCCACGCCCTCCACCGCGTCCTTGTGGACCAGCCAGCGCGTGCGCAGCAACGTGCGGTCGGGCGACAGCGGCAGGACCGAGAAGGTGACGATGTGGTCGCTCATGAAATGGTGCCAGGAGTTCGGTTGCGTCCAGAAGGACAGGCCGCCGAGGCTGCGTTCGCTCAAATTCCCCAAAATCTTGCGGCTGGCGACGCGGGTGTCTTTCGTTTGGGATTCGCCGCTGCCGTCAATTGGCAGCCGCTGGGTGCGGAAGCCGGTGACGTCGGTCAGCCGGTCGATCTCGCGGGATGGCAGGCCCATGCCTTCCCAGCGCTGGCAGGATTCGGCCAGCAGCGCGTCGTACCGTTCCGCATGGACGCGCCGGTTGTCGTCCAGACTGTCGGGGGAGAACCCGAAACCATACTCAAACAGCGGCACCGTCAGTTCCGGGTGATTGCCGACGCAATGGTAACATTCGCGGTTGTTCTCCATCGTCAGCTTCCAGTTGCCCAGCTCGATCAGGTCTTCGGAATAAGCGACCTTGCAGTTGCGCAGATCATGCGGGGCGACGTACGGCTCGATGGCGGCGGCCAGCGCGTCGATGTCGGTCGGCGCGTCCTTGGCCAGACAGACGAACAGCAGCCCGCCGACGCTGCGGACATGGACCGGCTTCAGCCCGTGACAGGAGGTGTCGAACTCCCGCCCCATATGCTCGGCGAACAGCAGGCGACCGTCCAGGCCGTAGGTCCATTGGTGGTAGGGGCAGACCAGATTGCCGACGGTGGACGCGCCTTCCGGCGTCAGCCGGGCGCCGCGATGGCGGCAGACGTTGTGAAAGGCCCGCACCTGCATGTCGTCATCGCGCAGGATGATGACCGACGCCCGCCCGATGTCCACCGTCACGCAATCGCCCGGCTCCGGGATTTCCGGTTCGATGGCCACATAGATCCAATGGCGACCGAAGATCGCCGTCATGTCCAGATCGAAGATGGCCTGGCTGGTGTAGAACGGCGCTTCCAGCGAACAGCCCGGCTTGCGGCGCGCAATCAGAGCATCGACGGAGACGGATTCGGGCATGGACGGCTCCCCTGGTTCAAGGCATCGGCGCGTTCAGTCTTCCATCGGCGGCGGTGGTCGGGATGCTCAAATGCGACAGCTTCTTCGTCAGGACCGACAGCGAGAGGCGTCTCCGCTCCCGGTCTGGGGTGCGACACAGTGTCATCACGCGACAAGGTTACGCGGGTATCCCGCAGCGTCGCAATCGCCTATAGTGGCCGCCTCCACAATGGACGGCCCTGTCGTCGTCCGTTCATCGACCGAAAGCGTTCGTGCTGGTGTCTCCGTTCCGCCGCCTTGCCCTGGGATGTCGCCGCGTCGGCCTGATGGCTGGCGTGCTGGCGTTCCTGTGCCAAGTGTTGGCGTGGAGCGTGGCGATGCCCGCCGTCTCGTTGGCGGCGGACAGCATCACCATCTGTTCGGTCGATGGGGTCAAAACGATCAAGATCGGCCCCGACGGGCAGGCGACGCCCGACGATGAGGAAAAGGTCGGCGCGTCCGGCCATTGCCCGCTGTGTCCGCTGGTCGGCGGGGCGGGCTTGCCGCCGCTTCCGCCCTTGGTCGTGCCGAACGAGCGCGTCGCCGCCCATGACGCGCGCGCCCTGCCCGGCGACGTGATCGCGGCGGGGTGGTTCCTCTCCAGTCTCCAAGCGCGCGGCCCGCCGCCGATCGGCTGACCGAGTTCGGCTGACCGGAGCGCTTTTTCGCGCGCGGCCCCATTGCGCCCATCCATTCCGCTCAACAGTGTCGTTGCGCGGTTGGCGTTGATTGGGCAACCCCCGCGTCGCGTTTTGAAAGCCCCGGCATCTCCAGCGGTCGCTGCGGCCCGTCCGAGCACACCAAGCCTCCTCCGTGCCGGGGATCCGTTTCGCTGCGGATTCAATACAAACGGAAAGGATGCGTGGCCGTTTTCCGCCCGCCGGTTTCTCTCCTGATGATTCCTATGATCCGTCATGCCCGGAGTTCGTCATGAGCGCGCGCCGTCATCGCACCATCGCCCGACCGCTTTCGGGCGCAGGGACGTGTTTCATCATGCCAAATCCTGATCGCAACGACGATCCGGGCGCCGCCTTGCGGCCGCCGCCCGGATGGGCGCCGCTGTGCCGTCTTCTGCCCGGCTTCGCCGCCGGGGCCTTTGGCGGCGGGCTGTTCGTGGCGCTGCTGCTGACCCTTGACGTCGGGGGTTTGCGCACGCTGCTGCACAGCGCCGACCGCCCGCCGCATTGGAGCCTGTTCCTGTCCATTCCGTTGCTGTTCGGCCTGCTGGGCATGGTGATCGCGCCATCCCTGTCGCCGCCCGCGAAGCCAACGGAGATGGACCGATGACGGACCACCCGCTTGCCCGCGCCATCACCCTCACCCTGGCTGTCAAGCTGTGCGTGGTGGTGGCGATGCGGCTTTTCCTGTTCGACGGCGCGCACCGCCCGGTCATCGACGAGTCCGCGATGGACGCCCGCTTGATCGCCCCGGAGCCGCGCCGTTTTTGAGGATTCCCATTCGCCATGTTCGATTTTGACCCTGCGAGCCTGTCGCGCCTGCAATTCGGCATGACCGCGCTCTATCACTTTCTGTTCGTGCCCCTGACGCTGGGGCTGTCCTTCCTGCTGGCCATCATGGAAAGCGTTTACGTGATGACCGGGCGCGCCATCTGGCGCGACATGACCAAATTCTGGGGCAAGCTGTTCGGCATCAACTTCGCCATGGGGGTGGCCACCGGCATCACCATGGAGTTCCAGTTCGGCACGAACTGGGCCTATTACAGCCATTATGTCGGCGACATCTTCGGCGCGCCGCTGGCCATCGAAGGGTTGATGGCCTTCTTTCTGGAATCGAGCTTCGTCGGTCTGTTCTTCTTCGGCTGGAACCGGCTGTCGAAGACCGGCCATCTGGCGGTGACGTGGCTGGTCGCCATCGGGTCCAACCTGTCGGCCCTGTGGATTTTGATCGCCAACGGCTGGATGCAGAATCCGGTCGGCGCGGTCTTCAACCCCGACACCATGCGGATGGAGCTGACCTCTTTCTGGGAGCTGATGTTCAACCCGGTGGCGCAGTCGAAATTCGTCCACACGGTCAGCGCCGGTTACGTCACCGGATCGGTCTTTGTGCTGTCGGTCAGCGCCTATTATCTGCTGAAGGGGCGGCACCTCGCCTTCGCCAAGCGCTCGATGATCGTCGCTTCGGCCTTCGGGTTGGCGTCGGCCCTGTCGGTGGTGGTGTTGGGCGATGAGAGCGGCTATTCGGTGTCCGAACACCAGAAAATGAAGCTCGCCGCCATCGAAGCGATGTGGGAGACGGAGGCCGCCCCCGCCGGTTTCACCCTGTTCGCCATCCCCGACGTCCAAAACCGAACCAACCACGCCGAGGTGAAAGTGCCCTGGGCGCTGGGCTTGATCGCCACCCGTTCCACCGACACGGTCCTTCCCGGCATCGACGATCTGGTGGTGAAGGCGCAAGCGCGCATCCGCAATGGGTTGATCGCTTATGACGCGCTGGAGCGGCTGCGCGCCAACCGCGCCGATCCGCAGGCTCGCGCCATCCTGGCGGCGCACGCCGACGATCTGGGCCACGCCCTGCTGTTGAAACGCTACGTCGCCGATCCGCGCAAGGCCGACGACGCGACCATCGCCAAGGCGGCGCGCGACACCGTGCCGGGGGTGGGGCCGCTGTTCTGGGGCTTCCGCGTCATGGTGGCGCTGGGCTTTTTCTTCATTGGCTTGTTCGTCTGGGCCTTCGCCCTGTCCTGTCGCCGGGATTTCAACCACCCGCTGTTCCTGAAAATCTGCTTGTGGTCCATGCCGCTGCCCTGGCTCGCCGCCGAACTGGGTTGGTTCGTCGCCGAATATGGTCGGCAACCCTGGTCCATCGACGGGGTGTTGCCGACCTTCCTCGCGGCCTCCTCGGTGTCGGTCGGGCAGGTGCTGTTCACCTTGACCGGCTTCGTCCTGTTCTATTCGTCGCTGGCCGTCGTCGATGTCGTGCTGATGCGCAAATACGTCCGCATGGGTCCGGCGGAGGCGTTGCGCCCCAGCCACGGCGCCGTCGCCGCCGCCATGCCTGCCGAGTGAGGAAACCACCATGCACACGCTGATCGATTACGAGATCCTCCGCCTGATCTGGTGGTTGTTTCTGGGCGTCCTGCTGATTGGCTTCGCCATCATGGACGGCTTTGATTTGGGGGTGGCGGCGTTGCTGCCCTTTGTGGCGCGCACCGATGTGGAGCGGCGCGTCGCCATCAACAGCATCGGCCCGGTGTGGGAGGGCAACCAGGTTTGGTTGATCCTGGGCGCGGGCGCGATCTTCGCCGCCTGGCCCGCCATCTACGCGGCGGCCTTTTCCGGCTTCTACATCGCGCTGTTCCTGGTGCTGGCGACGCTGATCCTGCGCCCGGTGGGGTTCGAGTTCCGCAACAAGCTCGCCGATCCGCGTTGGCGGGCCTTTTGGGATTGGGCGCTGTTTGCGGGCGGATTGGTTCCATCGCTGGTGTTCGGCGTCGCCTTCGGCAATCTGTTGCAGGGCGTTCCCTTCCGCATCGACGGCGATTTGCGGGTCGTCTATGAGGGCGGCGGCCTGTTCGAGCTGTTGAACCCGTTTGGTCTGCTGGCCGGGTTGCTGTCGTTGGCGATGCTGACCACCCATGGCGCGGTGTATTTGGCGTTGAAGACGGAAGGGCGGGTGCGCGACCGTGCCCGGGGCTTCATCCGCCTCGGCGCGCCAGCGACGGTGGCGCTGTTCGCGCTGGCCGGTGTGTGGGTCGCCTATGGTGTGCAGGGCTACGCCTTGACCACGGCGGCGGTGATGGACGGCCCGTCCAACCCGCTGTTCAAGGAGGCGGCGCGCCAGCCCGGCGCGTGGCTGGCCAATTACGCGGCTTATCCCTGGATGGTCGCGGCCCCGGCGTTGGGTCTGCTCGCGCCGTTGGCGGCGTGGCGGCTGTCGGCGCGCGAACGTCCGGGAATCGCCTTCATCGCCAGCGGCCTGGGGATCGCCGGGGTGATCGGCACGGCGGGGGTCAGCATGTTCCCCTTCCTGATGCCGTCCAACATCGCGCCATCGGCCAGCCTGACGGTGTGGGACGCCTCGTCCAGCCAGAACACGCTGTTCGTGATGCTGGCGGCGACCTTGATCTTCCTGCCCATCGTGCTGGCCTACACCGGCTTCGTCTTCCGCACCCTGCGCGGAACGATCAGCCCGGCGGACGTCGAGCGCCAGACCAACAGCCTGTACTGAGGAGGCTTTCCCCATGTGGTATTTCGCCTGGATTCTCGGCGTCGGCTTCGCCTGCGCCTGCGGCGTTTTGAACGCCGTCTGGCATGAGCATCATTTGCCCGCCAGCGACACGGTGGATTGATCCTTTGCTTGGCGCGTGGCGGGGCGACGTGTCCCGCCGCGCGTCTGTTTTGAACACAAGACGGAGACGGCGCGATGCGCGCGAAGACATGGATGTGGGGCGTTGGCGCGGCCTTGGCGCTGGCTCTGACGGCGGGCGCGGTGTGGTCGCAGATCGGCGCCGCCAAACACACGGCGGACAATGGCAAGGCGCTGCTGGCGACGCTGGGCGGCCCCTTTGCGCTGACCGACCAGCGCGGGCGCGCCGTGACCGACCGCGATTTCCACGGGCGGGTGGTGGTTCTGTTCTTCGGCTACACCTTCTGCCCGGACATCTGCCCGACCGATTTGCAGATTGTGGCGGAGGCGCTGGACAGACTCGGCCCGCGCGCCGACGGGGTGCAACCGCTGTTCGTCACCATCGACCCGCAGCGCGACAGCCCGGCGCAACTGGCGGAGTTCACCGCGCTGTTCAGCCCGCGCATTCTGGGCCTGACCGGAACCCCCGAGCAAATCGCCGACGCCGCCAAGCGCTACCGCGTCTATTACGCAAAAGCCAAGGGCGGCGACGGCGACGCCTACACCATGGATCATTCCGCCTTCTTCTACCTGCTCGACCGTCAAGGCAAACTGGCGGAGGTGCTGCCCCACGCCGCCCCGGCGGATCGGTTGGCGGCGGCGCTCACCAATCTGCTCGACCAGAAACCCGGCCCGCAATCCTGACGCCTCAGGCGGTCTTGCGGCTGGTCACGCTGGACGCGGCGAAGGCGAAACAGGCGGCGGCGGCGAAAAAGGCCAGCCCGTGCGGAACGAGGTCCATCGCCAGTCCGGCCAAAACGGGGCCGACCAGCGCGCCGACTCCCCACATCAGGCCCATGGCGGCGTAGATGCCGATCAGGTCGGATCCTTGGAACCGGCTGCCGACCACCGCCAGCATGATGGTGTAAACGCCGACGAAGGCCCCGCCCCAGACGAACAGCAGGGCGTAGGTGGCGATTTCGCTGGTCAACGCCAGCGGCCAGACCAACGCGCCGACGCCCGCCGCCAGCGCCAGCCCGCTGACCAGCCGCATCCGGTCCATCCGGTCGCCCAGCCAGCCGATGGGCAGTTGCAGCAGAATGGCGCCGACCATCATGCAGGACATCAGCCGCGTCGCCCCGACTTCGTTCCAACCCAGGCTGACCGCGTAGAGCGCCAGAAAGGACAGGCCAGCGGTTTCGATGGCCGCGTTCAAGGTGATGGCGCCGATGGCCACCGGGGCCAAGCGCATGAAATACAGCGGGGTTTCCTTGGCCGGATGGTCGAAGGCGGGGGCCGTGACCCGTGGCGAGGCGACGAACAACGCAGCCGTCAAGGCGACCGCCGACCCGATCAGGAACGGCGTCGCCCCTGTCGAGCCGACGCCCGACAGGATCAACGGCCCGGCGGCGAAGCCCACCGACAGCGCCGCCGTGTAGGCCGCCATGGCGCGGGCGCGCGTCGCCTCCGTGCTCAGGCTGTTGGTCCAGGTTTCCGACAGGACGAACATCACCTCCGACGTCGCGCCCAGCAGGATCCGCAGGGGAAACCAGATCCACACCGGGGTGACGGGAAACAGCGCCAGAGTCGCGGCGGACAGAATCAGCGCCAGAATGACCAAACGGCGGATGCCGACCCGCGCGACGATGCGCGGCAGCAGAAAGGCCATGACCAGCACGCCCAGCGCGTGCATGGCGGCGTTCACGCCAATCAGCGCCTCGCTCATGTTGAGCTTCGCCAGATCCAGCGCGATCAACGCGGCGCTGAGGCTGTAGGTCAGGCCGAACATCATCGCCGTGGCGATGACGGCGCCGCGCGACAGCAGGTTTCCCGGCGTCACGTCGGCAGGGTTGCTTCCGGTCATGAGGCGACAATGTCCATGTTGGGGTTTGCACGCCGCCGCCGGGTCAGCGCCGCGCTCAGTCGGCTGGTCCAGGATTGCTCCGGTCGCTCCACAATGTTGGCCAGCGCGCGGGCGTAGTCCAGCAGCAGACCCGGCGTCCAGGTCATTGACGAGGCTCGGCTGCGGATCATCGACGCCACCCACAGATCGGGATTCAGCAACAGCCGGACCAGCCGCGACCAGGGCGCATCGCTGACCAGCACCCCTTCCAACGCGGCGTCGAGCGCGGCGGCGACGAGCACCGAACAGTTGCGGTTGGTCAGGTTGTAACGGTTGTCTTGCCGGTATCCGGCCCAATAGACGCGCAAGCGCCGTTGGCTGTAGGTGCGGAACGTCACGCAGGCGTCGGCCTCACACCAGGACGCGACCTCTTCCGCGTAAGAGCCGATGAAGCGCCCCGCCACGTCGTACTCGGGTTTGGAACTGACCGTCGTCAAAAAACTCTGTTCCGTATGCTCGATCTCAACCGCCGGATAATGGCTGATGTAGAGGTCCGGCGACAATTCCAGCGCGCTGTGTCCGGTGGAAATCACGCCGTTTTGATCGACGGCGGCCAGATAGCGGTCGATCAGCGGGCGGCGCTCCGGCGCGCCAATCGACCCGGCGGGGGTCCAGACGCGGACGATGATCGGGTGTTCATGCTCTTGCGGCGGATCCTCGCCAATCAGCACCGGCGCGTTGTCGTACCAGCCCCGATTCGAGAAAACCGGCAGCAGCAGGATCGCCGCCTCATCCTCCAGCGTGCGCAGAAGGAATCCCAGCCGCGCCAGCAACCAACCGGACAGGCCAAGGAACAGCCCGACGCACAGCGCCGTGTTCCGTCCGGCGGGCAGCGGCCATTCCACCAGGATCATCAGCGCCATCGCCACTTCGCCAAGACCGCACAGGGTGATGATCCACCAACCGGAATAGCGGTAGAGCAGCGCCGAGGTCATGCGCGCCGCGCCGTCCAAAATCAGGGCGATGGCGAAGAGGATGGCCAGCGCCCAATCGCTTTGAAAGGGCGCGGCCAGGATGAGGCCGCCGACCATCGCCGAGACGACGGCCTTCGCCAGTCCAAAGCGGCGATCAACGTCGATGGGCGCGCACAGCGCCATCAGCCCGCCGATCAGCCCGTTGCCGACGAACACCAGCCCCAACGCCGCGTAGGTCAAATCCGTGACCAGCGCCGACACGTCCAAGGCGAGAAGAAGCGCCAACGCGACGAAGAGGGCGCCGATCACGGCCAGAACCTTCCATTGGCGGCGGAACGCGCCTGGACCAATCAGCAGCAACGCCAACTTCACCATGCCATCACCCGAAACCGATAAACCCCATCATCATAAGGGGTGAGGTCGCGGGCGGGAAGGGCGATTGCCTGTTGTTTAGGCAGGCTTCAGCAACCAACGGTGTTCCGGCGCGGTGTTGAAATGCCAGGCCCGGCGCGGTCCGGCCATCACGTTCAGGTAATAGCCGGTGTAGCCGTGCGCCGCCCCGACCGGGTGATAGCCGCGCGGCACCAGCACCAGATCGCCGTTTTCCACCGCCATCGCCTCGTCCAGCGAACGGTCGTCGGTGTAGACGCGTTGAAAGGCGAAGCCCTGCGGCGGGTCGATTCGGTGGTAATAGGTTTCCTCAAGCTGGGTTTCCGCCCCGCCGTCATCCTGGTCGTGCTTGTGCGGCGGGTAGCTCGACCAGTTGCCGGGCGGGGTGATGACCTCGACCACCAGCAGGCTGTCGGCGGGCTTCGAGTCTGGCAGGATGTCGAAGACATGGCGGGTGTTGCCGCCCTGGCCGCGCACCGAGGCCGCGACGTCCTCGGGCCGGATCAAGCGGACCGGCAGGCCGCCACCCAGACCGGGGGCGCTGCACACCGCCAATTCCAGCGCGCTGGTCGCCCGCACCCGCCACGTCGCGCCTTGTGGGACATAAACGGCGTAGGGGCGTTTGTCTTCAAAGGGACTCATGCGGTCGCCAATCTCCGCCCAGTCTTGATCGCCCGCCGCCACCGACGCCCGCCCGGCGACCAGAACCAAGCAGGTTTCGCGGTCGGCGCTGTGGCCGCTCACGCTTTGTCCGGTTTCCAACTGGTAGAGGTCAAAACCGACGCACGCCCAACCCGCCGAGTCCGGGGTCACATGATGGACGCGCCCGGCCTCGTCCGGGGTGTGGTTGCGCAGCAGCAATCTGCTCATGGTCTGGTCGTCCCTGTTCGCGCGCTTGAAATGGCGGCGCCCCACCGCAGGGCGGCGCGATCGTATTTTACATTCCATCCATTCCCAGTAATAGAATTTTTTTTCTGAATTGTTTTCCGCATTGCGACTTCGCATGTGCAGCATGGACTGTGTGCGGCGTTTTTGACACAGTTTTGCATGAAAACATTTGAATATTCGATTCTGGATTGCCCCCATTTCGGAATTATCGTTCTGTTCGTTGGGCGATCTGCCGGGCAAATTCCGATTTCGGAACGACGGTGGAACGTTTGGTTCATCACTGTTTTTCCATCGCGTTCAAGAACGGTCGCAAAGACCAGCGGTTCGGTCAACCGGGCCAGCAAACCATCAGCTTGGAGGATAAATCCGCATGTCACGTTTTGCACTTCTTCTCGGCGCGGCGACGGTCGCGCTTGCGTCCGGTTCGGCTTTTGCGCAATCGAAATCGAAGTTTGACATCGTGGTCGGCGGCGACGCCTATTTTGAGGCTGGCGTCGTCGGCCAAGACCGCGACAGCAACCTGCGCTCGACCGATTTCCGCAACCGTCTGCGCCTGACCGTGTCGCCGACCGCCAAGGCCGACAACGGCCTGGAATACGGCGCGCGCCTGCGTCTGGTGCAGGAAGCCAACAACCGGACCACGCAGGCCGACCGCGCCTACATGTACGTCAACGGCGGGTTCGGCACGATCAGCCTGGGTTCGCAGAACGGCCTGTCGGACGAATACGCCATCATCGCCCCGTCCGATTGGGGAACCGGCGGCGTGGACGGCTCCTTCCCGGCTTATCTCGGCAACAGCTCGGCGCCCGGCACCACCGGCAACCTGCGCACGCTGATTTCCGGCAACAATTCGACCCGCGCCACCTATCTGACGCCGAAATTCTCCGGCTTCCAGTTCGGCGTGACCTATCAGCCGAACTCCGACAGCGTGAACACCGACATCAACCGGCTGAAGACCGCCGCCCCGAACGGCAACCTGACCGGCGCCTACCGCGACGTGTATGAAGTTGGCGGCAAGTATGAAGGGGTCGTCGGCGACGTGACGCTGGGGGCCAGCCTGTATTATTCGGGCGGCAAGGCCAAGGGGGCCTCGACCTCGACGGCGGAGTATGAGGATCTGTCCTCGACCATGGCCGGTCTGTCGGTCGGCTATGGCGGGTTGAAGGTGGCGGGCAGCTACGCCTGGTCGGGCAAGAGCGGTTACGTCAAGCGCTCCAGCCTCGCCACGGCGACCAGCCGCGAAACCCAGCATGTCTGGACGGTCGGCGCGCAATACACCTTTGGCGCGACCACGCTGGGCGTCGGCTATCTGAACTCTCAGGACGCGGGCAGCCTGACCACCGCCGGCAAGAGCAAGTTCGATCTGATTACGCTTGGCGCCCGTTACGTCGTCGCCCCCGGCCTGTCGGTCGGGCCGGAGTTCAACCACTTCAAGCTCAGCTCCGACGTCGCGGGCAGCAGCGACAAGGGCAACATCTTCATCGCCCGCACCGATCTCGCTTTCTAAGCGGCGGTTTCTGGTTGTTTTGGAGCTTCGTTCCAACGCGGTGTTCATCCATCCCGTCGCGTTGGAACGTTCGCTTGCGCTCGTCCCTCGGGTGCGTCCCCTCTCGCGCTCTCCTGGCGAAAGAGGTCTCCTTCACACCGGGCGGTGCGTCACCGCCCGGTGTTTTTTATCGTGCAGGGTTTCAACGCGCCGCCTTGTCCTTGTCCAACCGTTGGCCCAACGCCACGATCAGGCTGACCGCCATGCACATGGTCGCGGTCAAAGAGCGGAACCCCTTCACCTGCGCGTCTTCCACCGCCAGCGTCACCCCGGCCAACGGCATGATCGGGCTGAGCGTTCCATCGGTGATTCCCAAAACGGGCACGCCGTTGTCCGCCGCCAACCGGCAGATGTCCACCGTGTCTTCCGAATAAGGTTTGAAGCTGATGGCCACCAGCAAATCACGGTCGCCAATCGCCTGCACCTGCTGGCGCAGCATGCCGCCCAGACCGTCGAGCAGCACCGTGCGCCGCCCCAGCCGTCCCAGCGCGTAGCCCAGATAGGCCGCCACCGGAAAAGACCGGCGCTGACCCATCACATAAATGTGGTCGGCCCGCTCCAGCAGATCGAGGGCGCGGTCCAGATCGGTCGCCGTCAGTTCCTGCCGCAAATGCTCCAGCGCGTTGATGCCCGCGTCGATGAAATGCTCCAGCACGCGCGAGGCGTCGGACAGGCCGGGGCCGCCGTCGGTCAGCGCCCGGATGCGCTCCTTGTAATTGGGCATGTTGTCGGTCAGACGGGTGCGGAAGACGCGCTGCATCTCCGTGAAGCCGTCAAACCCCAACGTCTTGGAAAAGCGAATCAGGGCCGAGGGCTGCACCCCGGCCCGTTCGGCGATTTGCGCCACGGTTTCCAGCGCCATGTCGTTGGGGTTCGACAGCGCGTATTCGGCGATCTGCCGCAAACGCGGGCTGAGGCTGTTCTGACGCTGGGCGATGGCGGCTTGGAGAGCGGTGAAGCTCGTCGGCGCGTCGGTGTCTGGCTCCATGGATCGGGATCGGCCTGTTGGTGGGGCGCGGAACCGCGCGGGTTCTGATAGAATAAATGTTCCCGCCGCCCGAACCAAGCTCCGCGTTGCCGTCGCCCCACCGGGCGCAACGACGCAGGCCCACCGCCCCCATCACCCGCGCCCGTTCACGCCGCTTTCACCCCCGACAGAAAACCTTCGACCTCATGGCGCAGGCGGCGGCTTTCGCGGGTCAGCCCGTCGGCTTCGTCGCGGACCAGACCGGCGGCGGCGCCGGTTTCCGCCGCCGCGTCGGTGACGCTGGCGATGCGGCGGGTGACGGGGGCGGCGCCGTCCGACACCTCGGCGGCGTTGCGCGAGATGGTGCGGGTGGCGGCGCCCTGTTGATCGACGGCGGCGGCGATGGCGGCGGAAATGCGCGACACGTCGCGGATGACCGCGCCGATGCCTTCGATGGCGGCGACCGCCGCGCGGCTGGCGGTTTGCAGGCTGCCGACTTGCCGCACGATGTCCTCGGTCGCCCGCCCGGTCTGCTCGGCCAGCGATTTGACCTCCCCCGCCACCACGGCGAAGCCCTTGCCCGCCTCCCCGGCGCGCGCCGCCTCGATGGTGGCGTTCAGCGCCAAAAGATTGGTTTGCTTGGTGATCGCGGTGATGAGCGCCGTCACCTCGTCGATCCGTCCGATGGATTGCGCCAGATCGGCGATCAAGGCGATGGAATGGTCGGTTTCCGCCACCGCGCGGTCGGCCACCGCCGTCGCCTGCTCGACCTGCCGGGCGATTTCGCCGATGGAGACGGTCAACTCCCCCGCCGCCGCCGCCACCGCGCCGACATTGCCGGACGCCAGGGCGAAGGCGTCGGCCACCGCCACGCTTTCCCGGCTGGTGGTGTCCGCCGAGGCTGACAGGCTGTCGGACGCGGTTTGCATCCGGGCGGCGGAGCCGTCGAGCGCCGTCACCACGTCGGTGATCCGCTCCTCGAACCCGCGCATCAGGCTTTCCAGGCGCGACACGCGCTCGGCCCGCGCCGCCTCGTCGGCCTGGGCCTGTTCGGCGCGGCGGGCGTTGTCGAGCGCGGCGCGCTTGAACACGTCCACCGCGTCGGCCATCGCCCCGACCTCGTCCCGACGGCCAACGCCGGGTATGGCGATTCCGGTGTCGCCAGCCGCCAACCGCCGCATCGCGTCGGTCATTCGCATGACCGGGCGGGCGACGGCGCGGGCGATGACCACGGTCAACAGCGCGCCCAACGCGAACCCGGCCAGCGACACCAGCAGGATGACCGTTTGCGTGGCGGCGATCAGCCCCTGGGTGTCGGCGGCGACCGCGCGTTCCTCGCGCAGGCCGCTGTCGCGCAGAGCGATGGCGTCGGCCACCATGGCTTCGCCCGCCGTGGCTTCCGCCGCGACCATCGCGCCCAGTTCGCCGTCGATCTCCACCGCGCGTTTGAAGGCGTTGTGATAGCCGCGCGCCAGAGTGCGGATTTGCCGGGCCAGCCCGTAATACTCCCGCCCCTTGGCCTTTTCGACCAGCGCGTCGAGCGCGCCGATCAACTCGCCAAAGCGCCGTTCCGCCGCGACCGCCGCCTCCGCCTTGCCCAAATCGACCCAGCTCAAGGTGCGGGTGGTGTTCAGCCAAGCCAGCAACAGCCGTTCGGTTCCTTCACCGGCCAACCGCATTCCCTCGGCGTCGCCGTCGCGGGCGGCGGCGGCGCGGATGTCCTGGAACCGTTCCAGCATCATCGCGCCGGAGGGGTCGAGCACCTCGCGGATCATCCGCACCTGTTCGCGCTTGCCCTCCGTCAGGTTGGCGACGGCCTTGCCATAGGCGGCGAGGTGTCCTTGAACGCCGTCGGCCTCCGCAGCCGTCAATCCGGCGTCGCTCAGCCTTTGGCGCAGCGCCACGGCGGCGGCCTGGGCGGCGTTGGCGATGGGTTCCGCCCCGGTCAACACGAACTCCCGCACCAACCGCCGCAGATCCAGCACGCCCCGGTCGATGTCCTGCGCCAGCATCACCCCGTCCACCCGTTCGGCGAAGGCCGACACCTGCCCGTCGATGCGCGCCAGAACAGCGACGCTGCCGCCCGACAGCCCGGCGAGAATGGTCAGCAGGCACACGGCGCTGACCGTCATCTTGGCGCGGATCGTCAGATGCGCGAACGCGCTGACCGCTCCGCGCGGTTCCGCAGACGCTGGGCTGAGCATGGGGAGACACTCCCGGCGAATTGTGAGGGGATGGGGGCGACAGGCAGGAAAAAATCCCCTCCCACAAGGGGCTACTGGATGCACACATCTTCGGTTTAGGCAACTCATTGGAAGAAAAAGAACTTTTCTCCGTCATTCCCGCGAAGGCGGGAATCCAGACTTACCCATAGGGTTCGTCTGGCAAACTCTGGATCCCCGCCTGCGCGGGGATGACGGAAAATCTTTTTCATTTCAATTGGTTGCAGCAAGAAAAAGATGTGTGAATGCCGTAGCCCACAAGGGGAGGGGACGTGACCGTCTCGGCTCAACCGCGCAAAGGACGCAACGAACGCATAAGCTTACGCGGCGCCAACATCGGCGACGCGGACGACGGCGCCGGTGCGCAGGGACAGGATCGCCGCCTCGGCCAAGCGTTGGGCCTCGCGGCCTTCCTGGAAGCTCGACAGCGGGGTCGCGCCGGTTTCGACGCAATCGACGAAATGATCGATCTCGGCCAGATAGGCGTCCTGGTAACGCTCGATGAAGAAGTCCAGCACGGGATCCATCGCCCCGGTGCGCGCCGCGCCCCAGGCTTCCACCGTGGTGGCGCGGCGGTTCTGCGCCTGCAACATGCCGGTCGCGCCGAAGGCCTCGATCCGCTGGTCATAGCCGTAGGCGCTGCGGCGGCTGTTGTTGATGTGGACCAGCGCGCCGGACGCCGCGCGCAGCACCAGCATGGCGGCGTCGATGTCGCCCTCCGCGCCGATGGCGGGGTCGATCAGGTTGGCGCCCATGGCCTGCACCTCGACGATGTCGCCCGCCAGATAACGCGCCATGTCGAAATCATGGATGGTCATGTCGCGGAACAGCCCGCCCGATTTCTTGACGTAGCTGGCGGGGGGCGGGGAGGGGTCGCGGCTGGTGATGACGACCTGCTCCAAACGGCCAATCTCGCCCGCCTGGATGCGGTCGCGCACCGCCTTGAAAGACGGGTCGAAACGGCGGTTGAAGCCGATCATCACCAGCGGGTTGAGGGGAGCGATCTCCGCCCAGCAGGCTTCCACCCGGCCCATGTCCAGGTCGATGGGCTTTTCGCACAGCACCGGCTTGCCCGCCTTGGCGGCCAGCGCGATCAGATCGACGTGGGTGTCGGTGGACGAGGCGACGAACACGGCGTCCACCGTCGCATCGGCCAACGCCTCCTCCACCGACAAGGCGACCTTGGCGCCCACGGCGGCGGCGGTCTCCTGCGCGGCGGCGGTGGCGACGTCATAGACGACCGTCACGTCGGCGCGCGCGTGCGCCTTGATGTTGCGGGCGTGCATGCGGCCGATGCGGCCACAGCCGAGAACGGCGAAACGAACCATGGAAAACACTCCTGAGGGGAAACGCGACGATAAAGCAGACGGTTGACGGAGATGAGATCACACGCTGTCCACCGCGACCCAGCGCCGTTCGCGGGCCGAGACATGGATGGCCTCCGCCACCTGTTCGATGGCGCAGGCGTCACGGAAATCGGGGTAGGCCGCCGCCTTCCCCCCGGCCCGATGGGCGCCGATGGCCTCGACCAGGGCCTTGACCTCGATGGTTTTCAAATCGCCGAAGCCGATCTGATGGCCAGGGGCCGGGCAGAAGGCGCCGTAATCGCCATGCTCCGGCCCGGCGGTGATGGTGCGGAAGCCTTCGCGCCCGCGCGGCCCGCCGCTGGTGTAGAGCTTCAACTCGTTGAAGCGCTCTTGGGTGAAGGCGAGGGAGCCGGTGGTCCCGATCACCTCGAAGGCCAGTTGCATCTTGCGCCCCTGGGCGATCCAACTGGCCGTGACCGTGCCGGTGGCCCCGTTGGCGAACTCCAGCAGCGCGTGCGCCTGATCGTCCACCGTCACCGCGCGGGTTTCGGCGGAGCCGGGCGCGACCGGACGGCGGTCGTGGACCGTGTGCAAACGCCCCGACACCGCCGCGACGTCGCCGACCAGATGGCGGGCCAGCGACAGGATGTGGCTGCCAATGTCGGCCAGCGCGCCGCCCGCGTTGTCCGCCTCGCACCGCCAGGTGAAGGGGTGGGCGGGGTCGGCCATGAAATCTTCGGCGTGGACGCCGCGAAAGCCGGTGATCGCGCCGATCTCCCCGCTGTCCACAATCTCGCGGGCCAGCGCGATCATCGGGTTTTTCAGATAGTTGAAGCCGACCAGCGTCACCACGCCGCGCGATTCGGCCGCCGCCGCCATGGCGCGGGCGTCGGTCAGCGTGGTCGCCAGCGGTTTTTCGCAATAGACATGCTTGCCCGCCGCGATGGCCGCCAGGGCGATGGGCGCGTGCAGCCGGTTCGGCGTGGTGATCGCCACCACGTCGATGGCCGGATCGGCGACCAGTTCCCGCCAATCGCCGGTGTGGCGGCGGAAACCCAGCGCGCGGGCCGCCTGCGCCGCCGTCGCCTCGTCCCGTTCGGACAGCAGGTCCAACACAGGGGTCAGCGGCAGGTCGAACAGGCCGCCGACGGCGCGGAAGGCTTGGGCGTGGGCGCGGCCCATGAAACCGCTGCCGATCAACCCAACATTCAAGGCGTTCATGAAGCTTCCCTTTGGGTCAGAAGGATCAACGCTTGCCGCGCCGCATCTTGGCGTAGGTGTCGAAGGCGACGGCCAGGACGATGATGACGCCCATGACGACCTGCTGGAAATAGGGCGAGACGTTCATCATCACCAAACCGTTGAGCAGGACGCCGATCAACAAGGCTCCGATCATCGTTCCGCCGATGCCGCCCATGCCGCCGAACAGGCTGGTGCCGCCGATGACCACCGACGCGATGATGCGCAGCTCATAGGAGGATCCGGCGATGGCCTCCGCCGATCCCAGACGGGCCGACAGCAGGAACCCGGCCAGCCCGGCGAGGAAGCCGACGATGACATAGACCGAGACCAGAACGCGCGGCACGTTGATGCCGGTCAGACGGGCGGCTTCCGGGTTGCCGCCGACGGCGTAGATCTGGCGGCCATAGCGGGTGTAGCGCAGCACGACATAGCCCGCCGCCGCGATGACGAACAGCACCAGCACCGGCACCGGAACGCCCAGCACGTCGCCCCGGCCCCACCAGCGATAGCCCGCGTCGAAGCCAGCGATGGGCGCGCCGTCGTTCATCATCAGCGTGGCGCCGCGCCAGATGGTCATGCCGCCCAACGTGACGATGAAGGGCGGGACGTTGAACAGGGTGATGGTCTTGCCGTGGATGTAGCCGGTCAGCGTGCCGATGGCGCAGGAAATCAGCAGAGCGACCAGAAAGCCCATGCCGAGAAAGGCGCCCGGCTCAACGTTGGTGACGACCCAGGCCCCGGCCAACGCGCCGAGGGCCAGCACCGAACCAACCGCCAGATCGACGCCGCCGGTCAGGATGACGCAGGTCATGCCGACGGCGACGATGCCGTAAATCGACACCTCGGTCAGAATGTTGGTGAGGTTGCGCACCGACAGGAAATTCGGGCTGCTCATGCCGAAGGCGACGCACAGCACGATCAGGAACATCAGGACGCCGTATTTCTCCAGAAACTGGACGACGTCGACGTTGCGCGGCTTTTTCGGTGGTTCGGTCGCCCCGGTGGAGACGGTTGCGGCGGTGGTCATGGTCTTGTCCTTCATCTCAGTGCGCCGCGTGAACGTGAGCGATCGCGGCGGACCCTGCCGGGCCGCCAACCGGGCCGCCCAGAGCCATCAGGTTCATCAGTCCTTCCTCGGTCGCGTCCTCGGCGGGCAGGCTGCCGGTGATGCGGCCTTCACGGAAGGTGACGATGCGGTCGCTGACCGCCATCACCTCCGGCAATTCGGACGAAATGACGATCACCGCCACCCCGGCCTTGGCCATCTCGAACAGCACCTGATGCACCTCGGCCTTGGCGCCGACGTCGATGCCGCGCGTCGGCTCGTCCACGATCAGCACCTTGGGGTGCAGGGCCATGCAGCGGGCCAGCAGCACTTTTTGCTGGTTGCCGCCCGACAGGGTGCCGATGGCGACCTCGTCGTTCGCCATGCGGATGCCCAGCTTGCGGGTGTAATCGGCGATCAGCGCCCGCTCGCCGGTCTCATCGACGAAGAACCGCCATTTCGACAGCCGTTTCAGGCTGGGAAGCGACATGTTGTGACGGATCGAATGGGGCAGGAAACAGCCCTGCTGCTTGCGGTCTTCCGGCACCAGCGCGATGCCCGCCGCGATGGCGTCGCCCGGGTTGCGGATCGGCGTGACCTGGCCGTCCACGACGATGACGCCGCTGTCGCAGCCGTCGGCGCCGAAGATGACGCGCGCCAATTCCGTCCGTCCGGCCCCGACCAGACCGGCGAAGCCGACGATCTCGCCCGCCCGCACCTGCACCGACAGGTCGGTCAGCACGCAGGCGTGCGGATCGGCCAGATTGCCCGCGCGCGACACGCCGCGCACCTCCAGCATCACGCGTTCCCCGGCGAAGCGGTCGCGGCGGCGCTGGAACTCGACGTCGCGGCCCACCATCAGGCGGACCATGTCCTGCACGGTCGATCCCTGGACGGCGCGGGTGTCGACGTAACGCCCGTCGCGGAACACGGTGAAGCGGTCGCAGACCGCCGCCACCTCGACCAGACGGTGGGTGACGTAAATGATGCTGATGCCCTTGGCGCGCAGGCCGTGGATGATCGCGTGCAGCTTGTCCACCTCCTTGCCGCTGAGCGCCGCCGTCGGTTCATCCATGATGATGAGCCGGGCGTTCATCGTCAGCGCCTTGGAGATTTCGACCATCTGCTGTTCGGCCACGCTCAGCACGCGCACGGGCATGCGGGGGTCAAGATCCAACCCCAGCTCGTCAATGACCTTCTGCGCGTCGCGGTACATCCGCCGCCAGTCGATCAGGCCGTTGCGGCGCAGCGGCTCGCGGCCCAGATACATGTTTTCGGCGATGGTCATCGCCGGAAGCAGATTGAATTCCTGGTAGATCGTGACGATGCCCAACCGCTGGCGCGCCATCGGCGTGTCGGCGGGATCCAGCGTCTGGCCGTCGAAGACCATGACGCCGCCGTCGCTGGGCTGCGCCCCGGCCAGGATTTTCAGAAAGGTGGATTTGCCGGCGCCGTTCTCGCCAAGCAGGGCGTGAACCTCGCCCCGCTCGATCTCGATCCGCACGCCGTCAAGGGCGACGACGCCAGGAAAGACCTTCTTGATGTCCGCCGCTTTAAGGATCGTTTGACCCATCACCGGCCTCCCAAAATGGAGTGTGTGGAACGATCCGGGGAACCGGACGGACGGGATGGCGTCCGCCCGGCTCCTCCGCTCGTTCAGGCTTGCTTCAAACGAGGAGGCTTACTTGACCTCGCTGATGCGGTCGGCCTTGTCGAGATTGTCCTTGGTGATGAGCGTCGGCTCCAGCGCCATGCTCTTCAGCTCGGTTCCCTTGCGGATGTGGCTGACCAGGGTGTTCAGCGCCGTGCGGATCTGGGTGCTCGGGCTTTGCTCCACCGTGCCGGACATTTCGCCCGCGCGGATCTTGCCCAGCGTTTCCGGCAGGGCGTCAAAGCCGATGACCAGCGTCTTCGACTTGCCGCCGCTGGTGGAGCGCACCGCCTCCAGCGCGCCCAGCGCCATGTCGTCGTTCGACGCGACGACGACGTCGGGCGGGTTGCTGGCGTTGGCGGTCAGGATGCCTTCGGTGACGGTCAGACCCTCGGCCCGCTTCCAGTTGGCGGTCTGGTCGGCGATCAACTGATACTTGGACCCAGCCGCCGCGATGCCGTCGCGGAAGCCCTTGGCCCGGTCGATGGCGGAGCTGCTGCCCGGCTGGCCGCTGAGATGGACGATGCGCGCGCCGTTGGGGAAGGTCTTGACCACCCAGTTGGCCAGCGTGTGGCCACCGGCGACGTTGTCGGCGCCGACATGGGCGACCGGCTTGGTCGTGCCTTCGACGCGGCGATCCACGGTGACGACCGGGATCTTCTCGGCCAGCAGATCGTCGATGGCCGGGGCCAGCGCCTTGGCGTCGTTCGGGGCGACGATGACGCCCTTGGCGCCCTGAACCACCGCGTTGGCCAGATCGGCGGACTGCTTGGGCGAATTGCTCTGCGCGTCCACGACCGTCAGGCTGACGTCCAGAACCTTGGCTTCGGCCTGAAGGGCGCGGTTCATGGCGATGACGAAAGGTTCCGACAGATTTTGAAAGCTGACGAAGATCTTCTCGCCCGCCGCCAGCGCCGAGAAGGAGGTCAGCGCCGTGGTGGCGGCCAGAGCCGCGCCGAAAGCGAGAGCAAGCGTGTTCTTGGACATAATTTCCTCCGGTTTGGGTTTTTTAACGCGATGGGCTTGGAACTGTGCGAGGGGAACTGCGCGAGGCTTTGTCCGCCCGGACGTTGGTCGTCCGTGGCGGCCTCCGTGGCGAAACTCAGGGGCGAAACTCAGGACATCGTCGGCATGACGAAGTCGGCCCCGGCGCGGATGCCGGTCGGCCAGCGGGTGGTGATGGTCTTCAGACGGGTGTAGAAGCGCACCCCTTCCGGCCCGTGCATGTGGTGGTCGCCGAACAGCGAGCGTTTCCAACCGCCGAAGCTGTGGAAGGCCATCGGCACCGGGATCGGCACGTTGACGCCGACCATGCCGACCTCGATTTCGGCGCCGAAGGCGCGCGCGGTGTCGCCGTCGCGGGTGAAGATCGCCGTGCCGTTGCCGAACTCATGCGCGTTGATGAGATCGACCGCCGTGCGGTAATCGGGAACGCGGACCACCGCCAGCACCGGGCCGAAAATCTCTTCCTTGTAGATCCGCATCTCCGGCGTCACCCGGTCGAACAGCGTGCCGCCCAGGAAATAGCCGTCGGCGCAATCGGGATCGTCGATGGCGATTTCACGGCCATCGACGATCAGTTCCGCCCCTTCGGCGACGCCAAGGTCGATGTAGCCGCGCACCTTGTCGCGATGGACGCGGGTGACGAGCGGCCCCATGTCGGCGGTCGGATCCGTACCGGGGCCGATCTTCAGGGCGCGCACCCGCTCGGTCAGCTTGGCGACCAGCGCGTCGGCCACCGCGTCCGTCACCGGCACCGCCACCGAAATCGCCATGCAGCGCTCGCCCGCCGACCCATAGGCCGCGCCCATCAGCGCGTCCACCGCCTGGTCAAGGTCGGCGTCGGGCATGATAATCATGTGATTCTTGGCGCCGCCCAGCGCCTGCACCCGTTTCCCGTGGGCCGCGCCCGTGGCGTAGATGTATTGGGCGATGGGGGTGGAGCCGACGAAGCTCACCGCCTTCACGTCGGGGTGGGTCAGCAGGGCGTCCACCGCGATCTTGTCGCCATGGACGACGTTGAACACGCCGTCGGGCAGCCCGGCTTGCTTCAGCAGATCGGCCAGGAACAGCGCCGCGCTCGGCACCCGTTCGGACGGCTTCAGGATGAAGCAGTTGCCGCAGGCGATGGCGACCGGGAACATCCACATCGGCACCATGGCCGGGAAGTTGAACGGCGTGATTCCGGCGACGACGCCCAGCGGCTGGCGCAGCGAGTGGCTGTCCACGCGGGTGCCGACATTTTCCGCCACCTCGCCCTTCAGCAGATGCGGGCCGCCGCAGGCGAACTCCACCACCTCCAGCCCGCGCGTCACCTCGCCCAGCGCGTCGGAATGGACCTTGCCATGTTCGGCGGTGATGAGGCTGGCGAGCGTGGCGGCGTTGGCCTCCAGCAATTGCTTGAAGGTGAACATCACCCGCGCCCGGCGCAGCGGCGTGGCGTTCGACCAGGCGGGGAAGGCGGCGCGGGCGACGGCCACCGCGCGGTCCACCTCCGCCGCCGTCGCCAGCGGAACCTTGGCGCTGACGTGGCCCGTCGCCGGGTTGAACACGTCGCCGCTGCGTCCGCTGGTTCCGTCAACCAGCGCGCCGCCGATGAAATGCGGAAGGATCTTGGTCATGATGAAGGCGATCTTTCGGAAGAGAGCGGCGCGGTCACAGGCCGAGTTCGGCGACCAGCGCGCTGAGATGCTGACGGCCCTTGGTGACGTAGGTCAGCGGGTGGGCCTTGGCGGGATCCTGTTCGGCTTCGATGACCAACCATTCGCCGCGATAATTCTTGGCCTTCAGCGCCGCCAGAACCGCCGGGAAATCGACGCAGCCGTCGCCCGGCACGGTGAACACGCCGTTCACCACGGCGTCGAGGAAGCTGCTGTCGTCCGCCTTGGCCGCCGCCAGGACGTCGGCGCGCACGTCCTTGCAATGGACATGGTTGACGCGGTGGCCCCAGGCGGCGATCACGTCCAGCGGGTTGCCCCCGGCGAAGGTCAGATGCCCGGTGTCGAGCAGAACGCCGACGCTGTCGCCGGTGGCCTCGGCGAAGCGGTTGATCTCGTCCGGCGTCTCAACCACCGTGCCCATGTGGTAATGGTAGGCCAGCGGGGTTCCCTGGTCGCGCAGGTAATCGCCAAATTCGGTCATCTTGCGCCCGAACTCCGCCCATTGCCCGGCGTCGAGTTTCGGGCGTTTGGACAGCGGCGTGCCGCGTTCGCCATGGACGCAGCCGGTGGTTTCCGCCACCACCATGACCGAACAGTTGAACGCCTTCAGCAGACGCAGGTGTGGTTGCACCGCCTCGATCTCCTCGGCGACGCTGCGCTCCAGCAGACCGGCGCTGTACCAGCCCGACACCAGCGACAGGCCGTGACGCTCCAGGATCGGGCGCAGGGCGTCGGGATCGCGGGGGAATTTGTGGCCCAGCTCGAACCCGGCGAATCCGGCCTGACGGCCTTCGGCCAAGCAGACCTCCAGCGGGGTGTCGCCACCCAGCTCCTGCATGTCGTCGTTGCTCCAGGCGATCGGGTTGACGCCAAGACGAACGGTCATAATCGGGTGCTCCCACACAACAGCGAGACGGATTGGAAGGGGATGAAAAGGGAACGTGCGTTTCAGCGGCGCTGCCGGGCCTTGGCGGCGACGTAGCGGGCGCGCGCCGCCGTCACTTCGGGGCGGCTGGACACTTCGGGCACCGGCACGTCCCACCACGCCCCGCCTTCTTTGGTCGAGGGCAGCGGGTCGGTGGTGATGACGATGGCGTAGGTGACGGGGGAGGCCTTGGCGCGCTCCAGCGCGTCGGACAGGGCGGCCACGCCCGTCACCTGCTCCGTCACCGCGCCCAGCGCCCGCAGATGGGCGGCGAAATCGACGGCAGGCAGAACGTCCGTTTCAAAATGGGCGTCGCGCAGCAGATTGTTGAAGGGCGCGCCGCCGCAGGCGTTCTGCAAGCGGTTGATGCAGCCATAACCCCGGTTGTCGAGCAGGACGACGACCAGCTTGCGCTTCATCATCACCGACACGGCGAGTTCGGAGTTCATCATCATGTAGCTGCCGTCGCCGACCATGACGAAGATCTCGCGATCCGGGCAGGCCATCTTGACGCCCAAACCCCCGGCGATCTCGTAGCCCATGCAGGAAAAGCCGTATTCCAGGTGATAGCCGCCGGGTCGCGCCGTGCGCCACAGCTTGTGCAGTTCGCCCGGCAAACCGCCCGCCGCGCAGACGACGACGCCATCCTCGCCCGCCGCCCGGTTGACGGCGCCCAACACCTGCGCGTCGGTCGGCAAATCCAACCCGGCGTCGGCGGTCGCCGCGTCAACCACGCGGTTCCACACAGTCATGCGCTCTTGCGCCAGCGCCCGCCACGCGGTCGGCGCGGTCCAATCGTTGAGACCAGCGTCCAGCGCCGCCAACCCGCGCGCCGCGTCGGCGACCAGCGGCAGGGCGTCGCCCTTCACCGCGTCAAAGGCGGCGACGTTCAGCCCGACCAGCCGCCCGGCGGGGTTGCCGAACACCGACCAAGAGGCCGTGGTGAAATCGGCCAGTCGTGTGCCGACGGCCAGCACCAGATCGGCCTCGTCCGCCAGGGCGTTGGCGGCGCTCGATCCGGTCACGCCGATGGAGCCGACGTTGCACGGGTGGTTCCAGGCCAGCGCGCCCTTGCCCGCCTGGGTTTCCGCCACCGGAATTCCGTGGCGCGCGGCGAAATCGGCCAAGGCCGCGCAGGCGCCGCTGTAATGCACGCCGCCACCAGCGACGATCAGCGGCTTGGACGCGCCGCGCAGGGCGGTCAGCGCCGCCGCCAGCTCGTCGCGGTCGGGTTCCGGGCGGCGGGCGCGGCGCACGGTCTTGGCGAAGAAGGACAGCGGGAAATCATAGGCTTCGGCCTGAACGTCCTGCGGCAGGCACAGCGTCACCGGGCCGCAATCGACCGGATCGGTCAGCACCTGGATGGCGCGGCGCAGGCTGGGCATGAGTTGTTCAGGCCGGGTGACGCGGTCCCAAAAACGCGACACCGGGCGGAAGCAATCATTGGCCGACACGGTGAAATCGCCGGGCTGCTCCACCTGTTGCAGCACCGGATCGGGCGCGCGGGTGGCGAAGGTGTCGCCGGGCAGCAGCAGCACCGGCAGGCGGTTGACGTGGGCCAGCGCCGCCGCCGTCACCATGTTGACCGCGCCCGGCCCGACCGAACTGGTGCAGGCCATCATCCGGCGGCGGCCTTGCGCCTTGGCGTAGGCGATGGCGGCGTGCGCCATGCCCTGTTCGTTGTGGGCGCGGTAGGTCGGCAGCGTGTCGCGGGCGGCGTGCAACGCCTCGCCCAGACCGGCGACGTTGCCATGCCCGAAGATCGCCCACACCCCGGCGAACAGCGGCAACTCCTGCCCGTCCATCTCGATGAATTGGGCGCTCAGATGCTTGACCAGAGCCTGGGCCACGGTAAGGCGCACGGTCGCCATTCTCGCTACTCCTCAAGGGGCCGGTTGCGGCCCATGTTCCTCCAGGATCGCCGCCCATCGGCGGGCGGGATCCGTCTTGCTGAACCGGCGCGTTTGGCGGCGTCCGGGCGGCGGCATTTTTTTTCCGTTTTACATCTCCATTTAGAATATACATTCTAAATGGAGATGTAAAGGGCTTGTTGCTGGCTTTGCGGATATTTCGCTGTACGGCGCATCTTTAAAAAGACGGCGCTCCTTCCGCCGTTCAGGAGGGAGCGCCCGCAATCACGCCGCCGCGCGCTTGGCCTCGGCCCGTTGACCGTCCCAGAAAGCGATCAAGCGGCGGTAGGCGGTCGCCATGATCTCCACCGCCTGGGCGTCGGTCAAGGCGCCGGACAGCCAGCCTTCGGCGGCGGCCCCGAACAGGGTGCGGCCAACGGCGAAACCCTTGCAGATCGGCTGCCGGGCGGCCAGCGCCAACCCGGCTTGCAACTGCTCCTCCGGGGCGTCAAGGCCAAGGATCAGCACGCCCCGACACAGCGGATCCCGCGTGGCGATGACCTCGGAAATCCGATCCCACGCGGCTTGGCTGGTCGGGGAGGGCAATTTCCACCAATCCGGCAACACGCCCAGCTCATAAAAACGACCGAGCGCGCGGGCGATGGTGTCGTCGTCCACCGGCGATCCCTTGGGTGGGATGATTTCCAACAGCAGTTCGTGTCCGGTGCCGCGACAGGCGGCGAACAGCGCCTCGATCTGCCGTTCCTGCTCGCCGCGCAACACGGGTTCGTCGTCGGGATGCAGGAAAACCAGACATTTGACGACATGCTCGGCGGGCCATTCGCGGATCAACACGGCGGCGTCGGGGCCGCCCTCGAACCGCAGGGGGCGCGATTCGGGAAGTTCGATCGGGCGACCGATCCAGGCGTTGCTTCCGGTCAATTCCTCCAACGCGTCCTGGCCATGGATGCCGTCCAACAGCATGCCGAAGCCGTCGCGTCCGCCCGCGCCCTGTCGGGCGGCGTCCAGCGCCAAGCGCTTGAAGGTGGCGATGCGGGCGGGATCGGCGCCGTGCCGCTCGGCCATCGCTTCGAGCTGGGCGCGGTGGTCGATGGCGAAGGCCAGCACCTCCGGCCAAGCGCGGCGGCGGGTGGTCGCCCAATGGATGTGGGAGAGCCGCGCGTCTTCGCGCAGGCGGGGGGTCGGGCTGCCATGAGTCAGGAAATGGGTCAGTTCGGTCCAAGTCGGAATCGCCGGGGCGCAGCCGTGGCGCGACACCGCGAAAGCGCCGCAGGCGTTGGCGTATTTGCAGCAATCCTCCAGCGGCGCGTCGCGCAACCAGCCGCGCAGAAAGCCCGACATGAAGGCGTCGCCCGCGCCCAACACGTTGTAAACCTCCACCGGAAAGCCGGGGCCGCGCACGCCCAACTCCAAGCTGTCCGGCACGTCGCCGGGGAACACCACGCAGCCCATCGGCCCGCGTTTGCACACCAGCGTCGCCCGGCTCAGCCGCCGCACGGCGCGCAGGGCGGCCACGGTGTCGGTGCTGCCGCCCGCGATGTGGAACTCCTCCTCCGTGCCGACGATCAGGTCGCAGCCGGGCAGGATGGTTTGGATCAGCGCCGTCACCCCGCCGTCGGCGACGAAACGCTCCTCGCCCAGGCCATGGCCGGTCAGCTTCCACAGAACGGGGCGGTAATCGATGTCCAGCACCACCTTCACGCCGTTGGCGCGGGCCAGCCGCATCGCCTTGCGCATGGCGGCGTCGGTGCCGGGGGTGGAGAAATGGGTGCCGCTGACCACGACGGCGTGGGCCGACGCGATGAAGGATTCATCGACGTCATCCTCGCAAATCGCCATGTCGGCGCAGTTTTCCCGATAGAAGATCAGCGGGAAGGTTTTGCGGTCGCGGATCCCCAGAATGACCAGCGCGGTCAGGCGTTCGGGGTCGGTGACGACATGGCTGGTCTCCACCCCCTCGCGGATCAGTTGTTCGCGGATGAAGCGGCCCATATGCTCGTCGCCGACCCGCGTCAGCAGGGCCGACCGCAGCCCCAGACGCGCCGTGCCGACCGCGATGTTGGTTGGACAGCCGCCGACATATTTGGCGAAGCTTTGGACGTCCTCCAACCGACCGCCACTTTGCTCGCCGTAAATGTCGACGGAGGAGCGGCCAATGGAAATAACGTCGAGTGAGCGTTTGTGAGGCATGAATCAGCTCCGCTGAAATCCGAAGCCGACGAACGCTGGACGAACGGAACCGCAGCGACGCCGCGCGCGTGGCGGCCCCATCGGTTGTGTCTCCCCCAGTCGTTCCGGCTTTTTTGGGTCGGGGCCTTGCGTGGGCAGGCGGTGGAACGTTGGTTGGATTATAGAACAAAAATTCCTCATTTCGTCAATAAAGAATTTTTGTTCTATCCGGCGAAGCGTCAGCCGGACATGAAAACGCCCCCGCCGCCGGGCCAAACAGCGACGACGACGGGGGCGGCAAGGGGGAAGCGGCATTTCGTTGGAACGGATGAACCGCCTATTCCTGAACGATCACCATCCACGACACGCCGAACTGGTCCTGAACCATGCCGAAGCAGGGGGAAAAGAAGGTCTTGCCCAGCGGCATCAGCACCGCGCCGCCATCGCCCAGCGCGGCGAACACGCGGTTGGCTTCGTCCGCGTCGGCCACCGTCGCCGACAGGGAAAAGCCCTTGAAGGCGGAACCGCCCGCGCAACCGCCATCCGACGCCATGACCATGGAATCGCCGACGCGCAGGCTGGCGTGCATGATTTTGTTTTCGCTGCCCGGTGGAATCATCCCTTCCGGGCAGGGATCGGGCGAATCCTGGAACCGCAGCAGCATCTCGACTTTGGCGCCCAGCACACGCTGGTAGAACGTGAGCGCCTCTTCGCAACGGCCTTCAAAAAACAGATAGGGCTGAACGATCATGGGACGACTCCGGGGATGAGGTCTTGACAAATACGTTGATATCAACATATTTAATCCATGTCAAACGACGCGAAAATCCCTTACGGAACAACGCTTCTGGTGCGCGACCGCTGCCTGTGCCTGCATGTTCAGCGGGCGGCGCGCGCCCTGGCCAAGCGTTTTGACGATCTGTTCCGTCCGCTCGATCTGACCAACGGTCAGTTTTCGCTGATGATGGCGCTGAACAGGCCGGAGCCGCCGGGCATGGCCCCGGTGGCCGCCCTGCTGGCGATGGACCGCACGACTCTGACCGCCGCCTTGAAGCCGCTGGAACGCCGGGGGTTGGTCGCCATCCTCAGCAACCCCACGGACAAGCGGGGCCGTTTGCTGAGCCTGACGGCGGAGGGGCGGGCGTTGCTGGCCCAGGCGGTTCCGTTGTGGACCGCCGAACACGCGGCGCTGGACGCGGAATTGGCCGACGCCGACGGCCTGCGCGCCGATCTCCTCCGGCTGTCCCGATCACGCTGACCGGCGCGACGCGCGCCACCAGCCAACCACCGCCTGTTTGATCCGGGACCACAGGCCGGACGGGGCGTCGTCGCGCTCCGGCGGCGGCGCCCAAGGGGGCATGGACGGCATCGGCATGGATGACTACGCCACGGCCATGCGGCGCGTTCCGACGACGGCGAGCGCGGTGGGGGCGACGTAATAGGGGACGTCGGCGCGCGGTTCCGGCGGTCGCTTGCGGATCACGTCGGCCAGCTTTTCCGCCATCATGATGGTCGGCGCGTTGAGGTTGCCGGTGATGATGCGCGGCATGATTGAGGCGTCGATGACGCGCAACCCCTCCATCCCATGCACCCGTCCCTGTTCGTCCACCACGGCCCTGTCGTCGGTTCCCATCCGGCAGGAGCAGGACGGGTGATAGGCCGTTTCGGCGTGATGGCGGACGAAGGCGTCGATCTCGGCGTCGGTCTGGCAATCCGCGCCGGGGCTGATTTCCCGCCCGCGATAAGGGGCGAGCGCCTGTTGCCGCATGATCGTCCGGGTGATGCTGAGTCCGGCGCGGAACTCCCGCCAATCCTGCTCCTCGGCCATGTAGTTGAACAGGATGCTGGGCGGCGCGTTCGGATCGCGCGACGCCGCCCGCACCCGCCCCTTGCTGGGGGAACGCATGGAGCCGACATGCGCCTGAAAGCCATGGGCCTTCACCGCGTTGGTCCCGTTGTAGCTGATCGCCGCCGGCAGAAAATGATACTGGAGATTGGGCCAAGCGACCTCGTCGTCGGTGCGGATGAAGCCGCCCGCCTCAAACTGGTTGCTGGCCCCGATCCCCGTGCCGCGAAACAGCCATTCCGCGCCGATGGCGGGCTGGTTCCACCATTGCAAAGCGGGGTAGAGCGACACCGGCTGTTTGCATTCATACTGGACGTACATTTCCAGATGATCTTGCAGATCGGCCCCGACCCCCGGCAGATCAAGCACCGTCGCCACGCCAAGATCGCGCAAAACCGCCGCTGGCCCCACGCCAGACCGTTGCAGGATGGCGGGGGAGGCGATGGCCCCGGCGCACAGCAGAACCTCGCGCCGGGCGTGGGCCGTCACCGGGGCGCCGGATTCCAGATAAGCGACCCCAATGGCGCGGCGACCGTCGAACAGGATGCGGTCGGTCAGCGCATGAGTGACGATGGTCAATCCGGGCCGCCCGCGCGCGCGGTCGAGATAGCCGCGCGCCGTGCTCGACCGCCGCCCTTGCGGGGTGACGGTGCGGTCCATCGGGCCGAAACCTTCCTGGCGATAGCCGTTCAGATCGTCGGTGCGCGCGTAACCCGCCTCGACCCCGGCCTCGATCATCGCCTCATAGAGCGGGTTGACGCCGGGTTTGGCGGTCGTCACCTGCACCGGGCCGTCGCCGCCGTGATAGGCGTTCGGCCCGGCGTCGCGGGTTTCCGCCTTTTTGAAATAGGGCAGGCAATCCAGATAGCTCCAGCCCTCCAACCCCGGCTGTTCGGCCCAGCCGTCGTAATCCAGCGCGTTGCCCCGGATGTAGCACATGCCGTTGATGAGCGAGGAGCCGCCCAGCCCCTTGCCGCGCCCGCATTCCATGCGGCGGTTGTTCATGTGGGGTTCGGGTTCGGTGACGTAGGCCCAATTGTAACGCCGCCCCTGCAAGGGAAAGGCGAGCGCCGCCGGCATCTGGGTGCGGAAGTCCATCCGATGGTCGCGCCCGCCCGCCTCCAGCAACAGGACGCTGACTCCGGGATCCTCGGTCAACCGGCAGGCCAGGACGTTGCCCGCCGATCCGGCGCCGATGATGATGTAATCATACTCGTGACGCGCGTTGGACATGACTCAAACCCTCTGTGAACCAGAGATTTCCAGGCGAGACGCGACGGGGCGAGACGCGACGGGGCGAGACGGAACGGACGGCGCCGGTCAGAACACGGACGCGTATGGCCCCAACTCGACCTGCACCGATTTGACGCGGGTGTAATGGTCGAGCGCTTCGACGCCGTTTTCCCGACCGACGCCGGATTCCTTGAAGCCGCCAACCGGCATTTCCGGCGGCGATTCCCCCCAGGCGTTGATCCAGCAGATCCCAGCCTCCAGCCGGTGGATGACGCGGTGGGCGCGGGCGAGGTCTTGCGTCACCAACCCGGCGGCCAAGCCGTAACGGGTGGCGTTGGCCCGCGCGATGACCTCCTCCTCCTCGTCGAAGACCAGAATCGACAGGACGGGGCCGAAGATCTCCTCCTGCACGACGCGCATGCGGTCGTGGCAATCGGTGAAAACGGTGGGGGCGACGTAAGCGCCGCGCGCGAAGGCCTCGCCATAGGGCGGACCGCCGCCCGCCAGCAGGCGCGCGCCTTCCTCCTTGCCGGTGGTGATGAAGCCCAGCACCTTGTCGCGGTGGGGGAAGCTGGCGAGCGGGCCGAAGTTGGTGTTTGGGTCCAGCGGATCGCCGATGCGGACGCGGGCGACGCGGGTCAACAGCCGCTCCTCGAAATCCTCTTTGACGCTGCGGTGGACGAACACCCGCGTGCCGTTGGTGCACACCTGACCGGAGCTGTAGAAATTCGCCATGATGGCGATGTCGGCGGCGCGGTCGAGGTCGGCGTCGGCGAAGACGATCAACGGCGACTTGCCGCCCAACTCCATCGTCACGTCCTTCAGCGAGGAACCGCCCGCCGCCGCCATCACCCGCTTGCCGGTCTCCACCCCGCCGGTGAAGGAGATTTTCTCGATGCCCGGATGGGCGCTGAGCAGCGCGCCGACCCGGCCATCGCCCTGGACGACGTTGAACACGCCGTCGGGCAGACCCGCTTCGCTGTACAGCGCGGCCAGCCGCAGGGCGGTCAGCGGCGTGATTTCGCTGGGTTTGAAGATCATGGCGTTGCCAGCGGCCAGCGCCGGGGCGGATTTCCACAAGGCGATCTGAATCGGGTAATTCCACGCCCCGATTCCGGCGACCACCCCCAGCGGCTCCCGTCGCGTGTACACGAAGGAGGAGGGGCGCAGCGGAATCTGTCGGCCTTCCAGCGCCGGGGCGAGGCCCGCGTAATATTCCAGCACGTCGGCCCCGGTGGCGACGTCCACCGCGCGCGTCTCGCTGAGCGGCTTTCCGGTGTCGAGCGTTTCCAGTTCAGCCAGTTCGTCGTTGCGCTCGCGCAGCAGGGCGACGGCCCGGCGCAGCACGCGGGCGCGCTCCATGGCGGGCAGGGCGGCCCATTGGGCTTGTCCGGCGCGCGCGCTGTTGACGGCGCGGTCCACGTCCGCGCTGGTCGCTTGCGCGACCTCGGCCAGCACCTCCCCCGTCGCCGGGTTGATGGTGGTGAAAGCGTCGCCGCCGCCCGCTTGCGTCGGTTGGCCATGGATGTAATGAGCTTGCCGCCCGAACCGCGCCCCGAACTGCGCCATGATTCCGCCTCCGCCGTTCGCTTGAGACACAGCTTAGCCGTTTTTTTTAATTGGTCGTCCAATAAAAAATAAACGCCGTCGTCCCCATTCTCCGCACTTGTCGCTTCGGGACAAGGACAAGGGCGTTCATGTTCAATCCGGGGGCGGCCTGGACGATGTTACTGTCGTGACATGCCACCCTCGGACTTCCGCTTTTGGGCTGTCCGCTGTTGGGATGAGGAGTGACGGAATGGAAACAATCGGCTTCCTGCTGGTCCCCGATTTTTCGATGATCGCCTTCACCGCGTCGGTGGAGCCGTTGCGCCTCGCCAACCACATCAGCGGGCGGACGCTGTACCGTTGGGCGTTGATTTCAAAGGACGGCGGCGGCGAGCGGGCCAGCAACGGCGTCGGCGTGCTGTGCGACCATGGGCTTGATGACGCCCCGCCGCTGCCGACGGTGGTTCTGTGCAGCGGCGTCGGCGGCCATCGGTACAATGACAAGGCGGTGTTGTCCTGGCTGCGGCGGGCGGCGGCGCGGGGAACCAATCTGGGCGCGGTGTGCACCGGCAGCCACATATTGGCGCGGGCGGGGCTGCTCGACGGCTACCGCTGCACCATCCATTGGGAAAATCTGGCGGGCATCGCCGAAACCTTCCCGGAGATCGAGGCGACGGGCGAGCTGTTCACCATCGACCGCAACCGCTTCACCTGCGCGGGCGGCACGTCGGCCACCGACATGATGCTGCACCGGATCGCCGCGACCCATGGCGAGCCGCTGGCCATCGACATCGCCGAACAGATGCTGCACGACCGCATCCGCCCCGGCAACGCCCAGCAGCATGAGGCGATCCAGCCCAATCCAGGCATGGAGTGCAAGGAGTTGCACGCCATCATCCGGTTGATGCAGGACAACATCGAAGACCCGCTGGATCTGGCGACCTTGTCGGCGATGCTGGGCCAGTCGCGGCGCAACGTGGAACGGCTGTTCCGCAAATACCTCGATTGCTCGCCCGCCCGCCATTATCTGGGGCTACGGTTGAAGCGGGCGCGTCAATTGCTGTCGCAAACCACGCTGTCGGTGATCGAGGTGGCGGTCTGCTGCGGCTTTGTCTCCGCCACCCATTTCAGCAAATGCTACCGCGATCATTTCGGCGTGCCGCCGCGCACCGATCGGCAGGGGCAGCGGGTCCGCGCGCCTGTGGGGGCGCTGCCGTTGTAGACGCTCATGCCGCACGCAAGAACGCGAGGCGGCGCCCCGCCGCGCCCACTGGGGAGGGCTTGACAGGTCAGTTCAAGCCCTTCCTGCGATAAGACGACAGAAGGATCGGCCATGGCGCAGGGAAACGGGGACGCGGTTTCAATCCAAAATGTGTGGAAACTCTATGGTGAGCCGACGGCGGAGGCCCGGCGTCTGATCGCCGCAGGGAGCGCGCGCGCGGCGGTGGCCGCGACCGGCGCGGAGATCGCCGTCGCCGATCTGTCGCTTGAGATCGCGCCGGGCGAAATCCTGGCTGTGCTGGGGCGGTTGGGGTCCGGGAAATCAACGCTGCTGCGTCTGCTGAACCGTTTGCTCGACCCCACCGCCGGATCGGTGTCGGTGGGCGGCGTGCTGTTGGGTGGGTTGACGCCGCGCGCGTTGACGGCGTTGCGCCGGGAACGGTTGGGCATGGTCTTTCCATCCGCCGCCGCCCTGCTTGCCAATCGCACGGCTTGCGGCAACGTCGAATTCGCCCTTGAGGTGATTGGCGAAGGACGGGAGCGGCGACGAGAGCGCGCGCTGGCCGCGCTGGCCCAGTTTGGCGTCGCCGATCAAGCCGCGCGCCGCTTGGGCGATCTGACCGCCGCCGACCGTTTGCGCGTGGGCTTCGCCCGCGCCTTTGTGACCACGCCCCGGTTGATTCTGATCGACGATCCGTTCGTCGCTTTGCCCGCGTTGGAGCGGTCGGAACTGGTTGACGATCTGGCGCGGGCGGCGCGCGCCCAAGGTTGCACGATGGTGCTGGCGATGCGCGACGCTGAAGACGCGATGCGCGTCGCCGACCGTATCGCGGTGCTGAAAGGTGGGACGCTGGCGGCGATTGGCGCGCCCGATGACCTGCTGGAGCGGCAGGATGAGGACGAAGTGCGCTTTTTCCTGCGTCGGATCGCCGAACAACGCGCGGTGCGGCGGCGGGCCGAACGCCTTGACGGGGTGATCCGCAGCTTTGAAGACGCGGTGACGGAGGCGTTGGGATCGGTCGGCCGGTCGGCGGGAACCCTGGACGCCACCGCCCGCACCCTGATGGGGATTTCCCGCGAAACCGGCGGACGGGTGACGGAGACCGCCGCGTCGGTCGGCCAAACCTCCGCCAGCGTCGGCGCGATGGGCGAGGCTGCTCAGCAAATGTCCAGTTCGATGGACGAAATCGGGCAGCATGTGGGCAAATCGGTGGCCATCGCCACCACCGCCGTCGCGCAGGCGCAGGAAACCGACGACACCGTGCGTGGTCTGATCGGTTCGGCGCGCAGCATCGTCGGGGTGGTCGGGATGATTAGCGCCATCGCCGCGCGCACCCGCCTTCTGGCGTTGAACGCCACCATCGAGTCGGCGCGGGCGGGCGACGCGGGCAAGGGCTTCGCCGTCGTCGCCTCGGAGGTCAAACAACTGGCGGAGCAGACCGCGCGAGCGACCGAGGAAATCGCCGTTCAGGCGGCGGACATTCAGTCCACGACCGACAACGCGATCCTGGCGATCCGCCGCATCAAGGACACCATCGCCGACATGAACGCCCTGTCCAGCGCGGTGTCCGCCGCCGTTGATCGGCAACGCGTCTCGGCTGACGACATCGGTTTGCGCATCGCCGAAGTGTCGGCGACCGCCGACGCGTTGCGCGGCGCCATCGCGCGGTTTGGCAACGGGGCGGAACGAACGGACGCCGCGACGGGGCATGTGTTGGACGCCGCCGAGGGGTTGACCGCGCTGACCGAACGGTTGCGCGACGGGGTGGCCCATTTCCTGGCGGAGATTCGCGACGGAACCGAGGAGGGCGCGCCGCCCGCCCGGTTGGTTCGTTAGATCAATCATTCGGACACTTGGTTCAGTTCTTGCGTACAATCTCCCGACGACCGGGAGGTTGGCGTCGGCTTGCGGGGCAAGCGGCCCTCTTGTTCCTGGTTGGGAAAAAGGCGACAGTTTGTCGCGGGGAACAAGGGAGAGCATGGCATGCCCGATGGCGCCTGGAACGGCTGGCAACCCAGTGACGCGCCAAAACGGCCCAAAGAGGCCGCGCTGTCCGTTGGCTTCATCCTGGCCAACCGCTTCACCCTGACCGCGCTGGCGACCTTTCTCGACGCGCTGCGGTTGGCGGCGGACGACGGCGACGGATCGCGGCAGATCCGCTGCCGCTGGACGATCATGGGATCCGGGTCGGGGACCGAGCCGGTGCGGTCAAGCTGCGGCGTGTCCATCGCCCCATGGGAATCGTTCCAGGATCCGCGCGGCTTCGATTACATCGTCGTCGTCGGCGGCTTGCTGAATCCCGGCCCGCAATTGGACGCCGAAACCATCGCCTATCTGAAGGCCACCGCCGCCGCCGGGGTGACTCTGGTTGGCGTCTGCACCGGCGGTTTCGCCCTGAGTCGGATCGGTCTGATGGCGCGGCGGCGCTGTTGCGTCAGTTGGTATCACTACAGCGATTACGTCGAAGAGTTCCCGGACGTCGAGCCGGTGGCCGACCAGCTTTACGTGGTGGACCGCGACCGCATCACCTGTTCGGGCGGCGCCGGGGTCGCCGATCTGGCGGCCTATTTGATCGAACGGCATTTGGGCCGGGCCTGCGCCCAGAAAACCATGCACATCATGCTGATCGACAAGGCCCGCCCGGCGAACCAGCCGCAGCCGCAGCCGCCCACCCACAACGAGGTGGTCAACGACCGGGTGCGCCGCGCCCTGCTGCTGATGGAGCAGCATCTCGCCGACCCGTTGACGGTCGAGGACATCGCCCGCAAGGTCAACATCAGCACCCGCCAGTTTGAACGGCTGTTCCGCTTTTCCACCGGCATGAGTCCGACCGCCTTTTACCGTGTGCTGCGCCTGCGCTACGGCCTCTGGCTGCTGCGCAACAGCGCGCGTTCCATCACCGACATCGCGGTGGAGTGCGGATTCGCCGACTGCGCCCATTTCTCCCGCCAATTCCGCGAAGGGTTCGGGGTATCCCCGTCGGCCCTGCGGCGCGGCGGCGGCGAACCGGACGGTTTGACCCTGCCCAGCGACAGCCCGGCGGCGCTGCTGCGCGCCTTCGACCTGCGCGGCGCGCCGCCGGATCGGCGGCTGTACGAGTGAGGCCAAGCGCTTGAACGTTCACGACGGCGATGTCGCGTTTGTTCAAACAGGTTGGCAGCCGCATTCTAGCGTTTCTATCCCGTTCCGCCGTCTACTGACCCTCGTGAAAAGCGCGAGGCAGGCATGTCGAATTACTCGATCGTCTCACTGATCCGAAACGCGTTCTCGCACCACGAGCATTGGGACCGCGCTTGGCGCGATCCGGCGCCGAAACCGGCCTATGACGTCGTCATCATCGGCGGCGGCGGGCATGGGCTGGCGACCGCCTATTATCTGGCCAAGGAACACGGGATCACCAACGTCGCCGTGTTGGAAAAGGGCTGGCTGGGCGGCGGCAACACGGGCCGCAACACCACCATCCTGCGGTCCAACTATCTGTGGGACGAGAGCGCCGCGCTCTACGAGAAATCCCTTCAGCTCTATGAGGGGCTGAGCCAGGATCTCAATTACAACACGATGGTCAGCCAGCGCGGCGTGCTGAACCTCGCCCACAATCTCCACGACGTGCGGGAAAGCGTGCGGCGGGTCAACGCGCTGCGCCTCAACGGCATCGACAGCGAATGGCTGACGCGTGAGCAGGTCAAGGAATTCTGCCCGGCGATCAACATTGCGCCCGACGTGCGCTATCCGATCATGGGCGGCACGCTGCAACGGCGCGGCGGCACGGCCCGTCACGACGCGGTGGCCTGGGGCTTCGCCCGCGCCGCCAGCGCGCGCGGCGTGGACATCATCCAGAATTGCGAAGTCACGGGGCTGCGCCGCGTCGGCGGCAAGGTGGTCGGGGTGGAGACCTCCCGGGGGTACATCCAGGCGGGCAAGGTCGGCGTGGTCGCCGCCGGTCATTCCAGCGTCGTCGCCGGGATGGCCGATCTGCGCCTGCCGCTGGAAAGCCATCCGCTCCAGGCGCTGGTGTCCGAACCGATCAAGCCGGTGCTGGATTGCGTGGTGATGTCGAACGCCGTTCACGTCTATGTCAGCCAGTCCGACAAGGGCGAGCTGGTCATCGGCGCCGGCATCGACGCCTACAACTCCTACGCCCAGCGCGGCAGCTTCCACGTCATCGAACATCAGATCGGCCCGTTGCTGGAGCTGTTTCCGATCTTCAGCCGCCTGCGCCTGCTGCGCCATTGGGCGGGCATCGTCGACACCTGCCCGGACGCCAGCCCGATCATCTCCAAAACCCCGGTCGAAAATCTGTTCATCAATTGCGGGTGGGGGACCGGCGGCTTCAAGGCGACGCCGGGGTCGGGGTGGGTCTTCGCCCACACCATCGCCCGCAACGAGCCGCACGCGCTGAACGCGCCTTTCTCGCTCGACCGCTTCACGTCGGGCTATCTCATCGACGAACACGGCGCCGCCGCCGTGGCGCATTAGGAGGGTTTCCGCCATGCTCCTGATCCATTGCCCCTGGTGCGGCCCGCGCGACGAGATCGAGTTCGCTTATGGCGGCGAGGCCCACCGCGTTCGTCCCGCCGATCCGTCCGCCCTGTCGGACGCCGAATGGGCCGAGTTCCTGTTCATGCGCGCGAACCCCAAGGGCGTTCATCGCGAACGCTGGGTTCACGCCCATGGCTGCCGCCGCTGGTTCAACGTGGAACGCCACACCGTGACCCACGAGATTTTGCGGGTCTATCCCCCCGGCGCTGCTGCCGAACCAGCCGTCGCCGAAGCCCAGCCGCAGGCCAGCCAGCAGGGAGTCCGCTCGTGAGCAACAGCCACCGCACCGCGTCGGGCGGCCGCATCGACCGGACCCGCAGCGTCACCTTCACCTTCAACGGCAAGAGCTATCAGGGCCATGCGGGCGACACGCTGGCCTCGGCCCTGTTGGCGAACGGCGTGCATCTGGTCGCCCGCAGCTTCAAATACCACCGCCCGCGCGGCATCCTGTCCGCCGGGTCGGAAGAGCCGTCGGCGTTGATCCAGTTGGAGCGCGGCGGCCACAGCGAACCCAACCTGCGCGCCACCCAGATCGAGCTGTATGAGGGGTTGAGCGCCGCCAGCCAGAACGCCTGGCCGAACGTGACTTTCGACGTCGGCGCGGTCAACGGCTTGCTGTCGAAGATCTTCGTCGCCGGGTTCTACTACAAGACCTTCATGCACCCGCAAAGCCTGTGGATGAAGCTGTACGAACCGTTGATCCGCCACGCCGCCGGTTTGGGCAAGGCCCCGAAGGAGCCGGACCCCGACCGTTACGACAAGATGCACGTCCATTGCGACGTGCTGGTCGTCGGCGCCGGTCCAGCCGGTCTGACGGCGGCCTTGGCGGCGGCGCGCACCGGCGCGCGGGTGATCCTGGCCGACGAGCAGAACGAGTTGGGCGGCTCCCTGCTGACCAGCGGCGAAGCGGTGGACGGTCTGCCCGCCGCGTCGTGGATCGCCAAGACCGAGGCGGAACTCGCCGCCTGCCCGGAGATCCGCATCCTGCGCCGGACCACGGCGGCGGGCTATTACGACCACAATCATCTGACCCTGGTTGAGCGGCGCATCGATCATCTGCCGCGCGGCGCCGCCCCGCATCTGTCGCGGCAACGGCTGTGGAACGTCCGGGCCAAGCGCGTCGTGTTGGCGACCGGCGGCCATGAGCGCCCGTTGGTTTTCGCCGACAACGACCGGCCCGGAATCATGCTGGCGGGCGCGGTGCGGACCTACGTCAACCGCTATGGCGTCACGCCCGGCAAGCGGGCCGTGCTGCTGACCAACAACGACAGCGCCTACGCCGCCGCGCTGGACATGAAAGCGGCGGGGATCGCGATCGCCGCCATCGTCGATGTGCGGACGGCGGTCAACGGCCCCTTGGCGGCCAAGGCGCGGGCGGCGGGAATCCCGGTGCTGGAAAACCGCGCCGTGGTGGCGACCGAGGGCGGCAAGCGCCTGACCTCCGTCGACGTCATGCCGCTGGCTCCCGACGGCGGCGGCGTGGTCGGGACGGCGCGGACCAGCATCGCCTGCGACCTGCTGGCGATGTCGGGCGGCTGGAATCCGGCGGTTCATCTCTATTCCCAATCCACCGGCAAGCTGCGTTACGACGAGGCGGCGGCCTGCTTCGTCCCGCATAAGGCGACCCAGGCCCTGCATTGCGCTGGAACCTGCAACGGAACCTTCGCGCTGCCCGATTGTCTGGCCGAGGGCGTGGCCGCTGGAACCGAGGCGGCGCGCGAGGCTGGCTTCACCGCCGACGCGCCGCTGCCTGTCCCCCGCGCCGAGGCGGACGCGGAGGAGCCGTTGCGCCCGCTGTGGGTGGTGCCCTCAACCCAACTGGTCGGGCGCGGATCGGGCAAGCATTTCGTCGATTTCCAGAACGACGTGACCGCCGCCGACGTGCTGCTCGCCTCGCGCGAGGGGTATCAGTCGGTCGAGCATCTGAAACGCTACACCACCATGGGCATGGGCACCGATCAGGGCAAGACGTCCAACGTCAACGCCCTGGCCATCCTCGCCCAGTCGCTCAGCGCGCCGATCCCGCAGGTGGGAACCACAACTTTCCGCCCGCCCTACACGCCGGTCGTCTTCGGCGCGCTGGCCGGACGCGACGTCGGCGAACTGGCCGACCCGGCGCGGGTGACGCCGATGCACCGCTGGCATGTGGAGAATGGCGCGGTTTTTGAGGATGTCGGCCAGTGGAAACGGCCCTGGTACTTCCCGCGCGCGGGCGAATCCATGCACGACGCGGTGAACCGGGAATGCCGGGCGGTGCGCAACGGCGTCGGCGTGCTCGACGCCTCGACGCTCGGCAAGATCGACATCCAGGGACCGGACGCGGCGATCCTGCTCAACCGCATGTACACCAACGCCTGGAGCAAGCTCGACGTCGGGCGCTGCCGCTACGGCGTGATGTGCAAGGAAGAGGGGATGGTGATCGACGACGGCGTGACCACGCGCCTCGGCCCCAACCATTTCCTGATGACGACCACCACCGGCAACGCCGCCAAGGTGCTGGATTGGCTGGAAGAGTATCTTCAAACGGAATGGCCGGATCTGCGGGTCCATCTGACCAGCGTCACCGAACATTGGTCAACCGCCTCCATCGCCGGACCGAAGGCGCGCGAGGTCGTGGCGGCGCTGGCCCCGGATCTGGATCTCAGCGCCGACGCCTTCCCCTTCATGGCGATGAAGGAGGCGGTCGTCGCCGGGGTTCCCGCCCGCGTCTTCCGCATCAGCTTCACCGGCGAATTGTCGTATGAGATCAACGTCCCGGCCTATCACGGCCTGCATCTGTGGACGGAAATCATGAAGGCGGGCGCGCCGCATGGGATCACGCCCTACGGCACCGAAACCATGCATGTGCTGCGCGCCGAAAAGGGCTACATCATCGTCGGTCAGGAAACCGACGGCACGGTGACGCCGCAGGATCTCGGCATGGATTGGATCGTGTCGAAGCAGAAGGCTGACTTCGTCGGCAAACGCTCCTTCACCCGCGCGGACACCAGCCGCGCCGACCGCAAGCAGTTGGTTGGCCTGTTGACCCAGGATCCGACCATGGTGTTGCCGGAAGGCGCGCAGATCACGGCGCAGGCGGGCGGAACCGTTCCCGTCCCGATGCTGGGCTATGTGACGTCGAGCTATTGGAGCGAGACGATGGGCCGTTCCATCGCGCTGGCCCTGATCGCGGGCGGATCGCGGATGATCGGACAGACGGTTCACGCGCCGTTGGCCGACAAAACAGTCGCCTGCGCTGTCACAAAGCCGGTTTTCTACGATCCCGAGGGAGTGCGACTCCATGGCTAACGCCGCTGACTTGCCGCGCGTCGGCGCGGTCGCCCGCTTCGCTTCGGCCTTCGCGGTTCCGCCTGACCGGGCGGGCGGCGCCTTGACCCTGGTGGAGATGGTCCCGCCCGGTCAGATCAACCTGCGCTGCGACGGCCACGACCCGCGCGTCGCCCGCGCCGTCGGCGGGGTGCTGCAAGGGCTGCTGCCGGTCAACGCCAACACCGTGCAGTCCGCCGCCGACGTCACGGTGTTGTGGCTTGGCCCGGACGAATGGCTGATCCTGACCGCGCCGGGGCAGGAGGGCGCCGTCATGGCCCACCTGCGCGAGGCGCTGACCGGCCTGCACGCCGCCGTCACCGACGTCACCGGCAACCGCGCCCTGCTGCGGCTGTCCGGCCCGTCGGCGCGGGAGACCTTGCAAAAGGGCTGCACGCTCGACCTGCACCCGCGCGGCTTTCGTCCGGGGCAATGCGCCCAGACGGTGCTGGCGCGTGCCGGGATCATCCTGCACCAGCGCGACGACGCCCCGACCTACGACATCCTGCCGCGCCGGTCCTTCGCCGAATATGTCTGGCTGTGGCTGTCCGACGCCATGGCCGAATACAACGGGCGGGCGATCTGCGGGTAGTGGTTTGAGCGCGGTTTGCCCCCTCCCCAGCCCTCCCCCGCGTTGCGGGAGAGGGAGCGGGCGCGGGAATCGACAAAGGTCCAGGCCCCCTCTCCCGCGTGAGCGGGGGAGGGGCGGGGAGGGGGCAAGCGAATCTCCCTTCACCACCCGATCACAACCGACGCGCAAGGACATCGCCCATGGCCGTCAGCGTCTTTGATGTGTTCAAGATCGGCATCGGCCCGTCCAGCTCCCACACGGTGGGACCGATGAAGGCCGCCGCCGCCTTCGTCGCCGGTCTGGCGGAGCGCGCCGACCCGGACGCCGTCCAACGCGTGGCGGCGGAACTGTACGGCTCGCTGGCGCTGACCGGCGTCGGCCACGCCACCGACAGCGCCGTTCTGCTGGGGCTGCTGGGGGAATGGCCGGACACGGTCGATCCCGAACGGATCCCCGCCTTGGTCGAAGCGGTGCGCCGCGACCGGCGGCTGCGGTTGGGCGGTGGGCCGGACATCGCGTTCGAGCCGGAACGCGACCTGCTGCTGCACCGGGGGGAGAGTCTGCCCGGTCACCCCAACGGCCTGCGGTTGACCGCGTTCGACGCGGCGGGGCGGACGCTCGACACCCGCGTGTATTACTCCATCGGCGGCGGCTTCGTCGTGACGGAGGAGGAGTTGCACCGCAACGAACCCTCGCCCGACGCGCCGACGGTCCCCTATGATTTCGGTTCCGCCGACGAGATGCTGGCGATGGCGCGCGACAGCGGGCGCAGCATCGCCGCGCTGGTCCGCGACAACGAACGGGCGTGGCGGTCGGACGAGGAGATCGACGCCGGTCTGCGGAACATCTGGAGCGCGATGAAGGGCTGCGTGGCGCGCGGCATCGCCCAGGACGGCGTGCTGCCCGGCGGGTTGAAGGTGCGTCGCCGCGCCGCCGCGCTTTATCGCGACGCCTGCGGCAAGGCGGAATCGGCGCTGCGCGATCCGATGGCGGTGATGGATTGGATCAGCGTCTACGCCATCGCCGTGAATGAGGAGAACGCCGCCGGGGGCCGGGTGGTGACGGCGCCGACCAACGGCGCGGCGGGCATCGTTCCGGCGGTGCTGCATTATTACGACCGCTTTTGCCACAACGCCAGCGAACGGGGTCTCTTCGATTTCCTGCTGACCGCGACCGCCATCGCCACGCTCTACAAGAAAAACGCCTCAATCTCCGGCGCCGAAGTTGGGTGTCAGGGGGAGGTCGGGGTGGCCTGTTCGATGGCGGCGGGCGGCTTGGCCGCCGCGCTGGGCGGAACCCCCGCCCAGATCGAGAACGCCGCCGAAATCGGCATGGAGCACAATCTGGGCCTGACCTGCGATCCCATCGGCGGGCTGGTCCAAATCCCGTGCATCGAACGCAACGCCATTGGCGCCGTGAAGGCGATCAACGCCGCCCGGCTGGCGTTGAACAGCGACGGCCTGCACCACGTCTCGCTCGACAAGGTCATCCGCACCATGCGGGAGACCGGGGCGGACATGCAGACGAAATACAAAGAAACCTCGCTTGGCGGGCTTGCGGTCAACATCGTCGAATGCTGACCGCCGGGGCTGGCCGGACGACGGCCGCCCGATCCTCGCCGCCGACCAACACGAACAGGGAATCGCCATGACCAGCATCATCGCCGCCGCTCCCCCGTCCTTGACCTTCGGCGCGCCCGGCGCCGCGCTGCGCCGCGCCGATGAGGCGGTGTGGGCCGCCATTGGCCGCGAGCTTGGACGGCAACAGGACCAGATCGAGCTGATCGCGTCCGAAAACATCGTCTCCACCGCCGTGCTGGAGGCGCAAGGCTCCGTTCTCACCAACAAATACGCCGAGGGCTATCCCGGCAAACGCTATTACGGCGGCTGCGAGCATGTCGATTCGGTCGAGGCGCTGGCCATCGAACGGATTTGCCAACTCTACGGCTGCGGCTTCGCCAACGTGCAGCCGCATTCCGGGGCGCAGGCCAACCAGGCGGTGTTTCTGGCCCTGCTGAAGCCGGGCGACACCATCCTTGGCATGTCGTTGGCGGCGGGCGGGCATCTGACGCACGGCGCGCCGCCCAACCTGTCCGGCAAATGGTTCAACGCCATCCCCTACGGCGTGCGGCGCGACGACGGCTTGATCGACATCGAGGAGGTCGAACGGCTGGCGCGCGAGCACAAGCCAAAGCTGATCGTCGCCGGTGGATCGGCCTACCCGCGCGTCATCGACTTCGCGCGCTTCCGCGCCATCGCCGACGAGGTCGGGGCCTATCTGATGGTGGACATGGCCCATGTCGCCGGGCTGGTGGCGGGCGGCGTCTACCCCTCCCCCCTGCCGCACGCCCATGTGGTGACGACGACGACCCACAAGACCCTGCGCGGCCCGCGCGGCGGCGTGGTGCTGACCAACGACGAGGTCATCGCCAAAAAGATCAATTCAGCGGTTTTCCCCGGTCTTCAGGGCGGTCCGTTGATGCATGTGATCGCCGCCAAGGCGGTGGCCTTTGGTGAGGCGCTGGACCCGGCGTTCAAGGATTACGCCCGCGCCGTTCTGGACAACGCCCGCGCCCTGTCCTCGGCCCTTCTGGCGGGCGGATTCGACATCGTGTCGGGCGGCACCGACAGTCACATCGTGCTGTTGGATCTGCGCCCGAAGAATCTGACTGGCAAGGCGGCGGAAGCCAGCCTGGAGCATGCCGGAATGACCTGCAACAAGAACGGCGTGCCGTTCGACCCGCAAAAGCCGACCATCACGTCCGGCGTCCGGCTGGGCAGCCCGGCGGCGACCACGCGCGGCTTCGGCGTGGCGGAGTTCGAGCAGATCGGCCACTGGATCACCGAAGTGCTCGACGGGCTGGCCGCCAGCAACACCGGCGACAACAGCGCGGTGGAGGCGGCGGTGCGCCGCAAGGTGGGGGCGCTGTGCGAGCGGTTTCCCATTTACCGGACGGCGGCGGAAGCGGCGCTCGTCTGACCACGCGCGAATGGGACGGACTGTCGCAATCATGCGGTGATCTGTCGCAGGTGAACAGGTTTTCTTGACGATCCGGTGACATCCTTTCTTCCATCGCCATTGAGAAGCGAGCCGCCATGCCGTCGCCCGCCGAAACTCTTCTCAAGCCGCTGACGATCAAGCATTTGACCCTGCGCAACCGGGTCATGAGCACCAGCCACGCGCCGGGATACGGCGCCGACGGCAAGCCCAAGGAACGCTACCAGCTTTACCACGAGGAAAAGGCCAAGGGGGGCATCGCCCTGACGATGTTCGGCGGCTCTTCCTCGGTGGCGGTGGACAGTCCTGCGGCGCCGTGGAATCAGATCTCGGTCGCCGACGACAGCGTGATCCCGTTCTTTCGGGAGTTCTCCGACCGGGTGCACCGTCACGGCGCGGCGCTGATGATCCAATTGACCCATATGGGGCGGCGGACGCGCTGGGACACGGAGAATTGGTTGCCCACCGTGTCGGCCTCGGCCCGGCGGGAACCGGCGCACCGCAACACGCCCAAAGAGATGGAGGATTGGGATTTCAAGCGGATCATCGCCGGATTCGCGGCGGCGGCCCGGCGTTGCAAAGAGGGCGGGCTTGACGGGTTCGAGCTGTCCGCCGCGCACGGCCATTTGATCGACCAGTTTTGGAGTCCCTCGGTCAACCGTCGCGCCGACAAATACGGCGGCAGCCTGGAAAACCGCATGCGCTTCGGCATTGAAGTGTTCGAAGCGATCCGGGCGGAGGTCGGCGACGATTACATCGTCGGCATCCGCATGTCGGGCGACGAGTTGATCGACGACGGTCTGACCAACGAGGATTGCGTCGCCATCGCCCGGACCTACGCCGAACGCGGGCTGATTGATTTCGTCAATGTGCTGGGCGGGCAGGCGCGCGACCACATGGCGCACGCGATTTCGCTGCCCAACATGGCCTTTCCGGTCGCGCCCTTTTTGCATTTGCCGAGCAGCATCAAGCGCGAGGTCGGCATTCCGGTGTTCCACGCCCAGCGCGTGACCGATCTGGCCACCGCCGCCCGCGCGGTGGAGGAGGGGCATGTGGACATGGTCGCCATGACCCGCGCCCACATCGCCGACCCGCATCTGACGCGCAAGCTGGCCGAAGGGCGGTTGGACGACGTCCGGCAATGCGTCGGCGCCGGTTATTGCATCGACCGCATTTACGCTGGCGGCGACGCCCTGTGCATCCAGAACGCGGCGACCGGGCGCGAAGCGACCATGCCGCACGTCATCGCCAAGGCCCCGGCGCGCCGCCGCGTGCTGGTGGTCGGGGCGGGTCCGGCGGGGCTGGAGGCGGCGCGGGTTTGCGCCGAGCGTGGCCATTCCGTTCTGTTGCTGGAACGGGCGGCGGCGTCCGGCGGGCAAATCGCCGTCGCCGCGAAAGCGACGTGGCGGGAGGCGCTGACCGGCGTCACCCGTTGGTTGACCCAGCAGGCGGCGAAGCTGGGTGTCGAGATCCGCTATGGCGTGGAGGCCACCGCCGCCCTGGTTGAGGCGGAGCGGCCTGACGTGGTGATTCTGGCGACCGGCGGGCGTCCCGACCGGGGCGATTTTCCCGGATCGGATTTGGCTGTCACCACCTGGGACGTGCTGACCGGCGCGGTGGAGCCGACGGGCAGCGTGCTGATGTATGACGGGACCGGCCTGCATCATGGCGCGTCCTGCGCCGAATTCATGGCCACGCGCGGCGCGCTGGTCGAGATCGCCACCCCCGACCGCATGATCGCGGAGGAGGTCGGCACGACCAACCAGCCGATTCATCTGCGCGAGCTGTACCGGCTGGGCGTGATGATGACCACCAACCACACGCTGGTGGAGATCTACCCGGAGGGCAACCGCCGCGTCGCCGTCCTGCGCAACGACTACACCCACGAGGAGGAGGAGCGGCTGGTCGATCAGATCGTCGTCGAGTTGGGGACTCTGCCGAACGATGGGCTGTATCGCGACCTGAAGGAACAATCCGCCAACCGGGGCGAAACCGACCTGGATCGTCTGCTGTCCGGGCGTCCGCAACCCGTGCCGGAACAGGGCTTCGCGCTGTACCGCATCGGCGACGCGGTGGCCGGGCGCAACATCCACGCCGCCATCTACGACGCCGCGCGTCTCTGCAAGGATCTGTGAGATGGTCGCGGCGGCGCTGTCCACGGTCACGCTGACGGTTCTGCTGGTTGGGCTGGCGCTGGCGCTGGTCCAGGCGCGGCGTTGGCGCGCCGGGCGGGCGGCGGCGGTCGATCTGTGGGCGGGGCTGGCGGCCTTGCCGGGGCGCTATCTGGTGGACGTTCACGCCGTGGTCGGGCGCACGCCCTTCAACGCGCGCTTTCACGCCCTGAGCGCGGGCGGCTTTCTCGCGGCGCTCGCCCTGTTGGTTGTGTTGGCGCTGCCGCCTTTGCGGCATCCGGCGCTGTGGGGGCTGTTGGCGCTCGCCCTGGCGGCGATGCTGGCGGGCGGGTTGATGGTCGGCTATCGGCGCCGGGTGTTGCGCCCGGCGGGTTTGTCAGGCGGGCGCTTCAACCGGCTGCCGTTGGCGTTGGTCGGCTTCGCGACGGCCTTTCTGCTGGTGGCGGCGGACCAGAGCGCGGGCGGAATCCTGCCGGTTCCGGTCGGGCTGGCGCTGGTGGCGCTGGGCGGTTGGGGCTTGGCGGAGTTGGTGTTCGGGGTGTGGAAGGGGCCGCTAAAGCACGCCGTCCATGGCGCGCTGCATCTGGTCGCCCACCCACGCCCGGCGCGGTTCCACGATGGGGCGGGGCGCGACAGCGGCTTGCGCCCGTTGAATTTGGCCCCGCTGGATTTGGTGGCGGACGCCGCGCCGTTGGGGGCCGGGCGCGCGGTGGATTTCGCCTGGAACCGGCTGTTGGGCTTTGACGCCTGCGTTCAGTGCGGGCGTTGCGAAACCGCCTGTCCGGCCTTCGCCGCCGGGCTGCCGCTGAACCCGAAAAAGCTGATTCAGGATCTCGTCGCGTCGCTGGACGAGGGCGGCGACGACCGCGCCTATACCGGGAGCCGCCATCCCGGTCGCCCGGTTGGGGCGGCGACCAGCGGCCCGTCGCGGTCGCTGGTCGGGCCGCAGGCGATGATCCACCCGGACACGCTGTGGGCCTGCACCACCTGCCGGGCCTGCGTGCAGGAATGCCCGATGATGATCGAGCATGTGGACGCGGTGGTCGATCTGCGCCGTTTCCAAACGCTGGAGCTGGGCGCGACCCCGGCCAAGGCGGCGGGCGTGCTGGAGGAGTTGCGGGCGACCGACAATCCGGGCGGGCGGTCGCTGGACCGTCGGCTCGATTGGGCGGTTGATTTGCGTTTGCCGGTGCTGGCCGCCGGGGGGGCGTGCGACGTTCTGCTGTGGCTGGGCGACGGGGCCTATGATCTGCGCAACCAGCGCTCCTTGCGGGCGTTGGTCCTGCTGCTGCGCCGGGCGGGCGTCGATTTCGCCGTGTTGGGGGCGGCGGAGCTGGATTGCGGCGACGTCGCCCGCCGTCTGGGCGACGAGGCGACCTTTCAGGATCTGGCCCGGCGCAACGTCGTCCTGCTGAACAGCCGACGCTTCGCGCGAATCGTCACCGCCGATCCGCACGCTTTCCACACTCTGCGCAACGAATACCCAGATTTCGGCGGGCGTTGGACCGTGCTGCACCACACCGCCTTTTTGTTGGAGTTGCTGCGGAGCGGCGCGCTGACGGTGACGGCGCCGCTGGCCCAGGCGGTCGCCTATCACGATCCCTGTTATCTGGGCCGCTACAACGGCGAAACCGACGCGCCGCGCGCTCTGCTCGACGCCATCGGGGCGCGGCGGCGGGAGATGGAGCGGTCCGGCCTGCGTTCCCGCTGTTGCGGCGGGGGCGGGGGGGCGCCCTTGACCGATGTGGCGGGGGAGCGGCGGATTCCCGACATGCGGATGGACGACGCGCGGGCCAGCGGCGCGCCCATTCTGGCGGTCGCCTGTCCGACCTGCGCGCTGATGTTGGAAGGGGTGGTGGAGCCGCGCCCGGCGGTCGCCGACATCGCCGAACTGGTTCTGGCGGCGACGGAGCCGACCCGATGACCGCCCGCCGCCGCGATCCGCGCGCCGAACGGGCGGCGCGAACCGTGCAAACAGAACCCCGGCGACGGCTGGTCCTCGATCCCAACGCCATCGTGGCGGCGTCGGGCGGACGGCCCCGGCGCGATCCACGCGCGCGGCGCGCCGACGCCATGGTGCAAACCGCGCCCCGCCTGCGTCTGGATTGGACCGGCAAAGGGGTGGGAGCCGCCGTTCATTCAGCGCCGCCGGGACGGGGGCAGCGGGCCGCGCCCGCCGCGCCACCCCTGCGGGTGATCGAAAACCCGGCCTGCCTGATCGTCGCGGCGCTCGACCGGCCCGACGGGGCGTTGTCGGCGCATGACCGTCAAGTTCTGGCGGCGGCGCGTCTGTTGGCCGACGGGGTCGATGGCGCGGTCGTCGCGGCGGCGCCGGACGGCGCGGATGATTGGGGCGCTCTGGGCGCCGACCGGGTGATTCCGCTGCCCGCCGCCTGGGCCGTCGAGTACGCGCCGGAACGCCGCGCCGCCGCTTTGGTCGCCGCCATCGCCCAATGGTCCCCGCGCCATGTCCTGTTTCCCGAAAGTCCGGAGGGCGGCGACCTTGCCCGCCGCGTCGCCGCCGCTTGCGGGGAGCGTCTGTTCGCCGGTGTGGAAAGCCTGTCGGCCACGCGGGTCGCGCGCCGCGCCGGGGGCGGGGCGACCGAGCTTTCCTGCGCGCCGCCTCGTTTTCTGTCCATCGCCGCCGACGCGGTGGCTCCGCTGGGGGCCGTCCGGCATGAGGCGCGACGGCTCGACCCGCCGGAGACGTCGCCGGGCGCGCCGAAGCTGCGCGACGCCCGGCGGCTGCCGGTCGATCCTGACGGGGTGGGGTTGGGCGAGGCGGATTTCATCCTCAGCGCGGGGAACGGCGTCACCGACTGGGCCGTGTTCGCCGATCTGGGGCGGGCGCTGGGCGCGACCCGCGCGGGCAGCCGCGTGGTGTGCGACGCCGGGCATCTGCCGCGCGACCGGCAGGTTGGGGCGTCGGGAACCGTGGTGTCGGCGCGCTGTTATCTGGCCTTCGGCATCGCCGGAGCGCCCCAGCATCTTCAGGGCGTCGGCGGGGTGGAGCGCGTCGTCGCCGTCAACACGGATCTGCACGCGGCGATGATAAAGCGTGCCGATCTGGCGATCATCGCCGACGCGCAGGCGGTCATGCCCGCGCTGCTGCGCTTGGCGCGGGAGGGCGGCCATGGTTGACGTCGCCATCCTTGTGTCCGTGGGGCGGCATCCGGCGTCGGGCCGGGCGCGGCGCGCGCCGTCGGACGCCCGCGCGCTGGAGTTGGCCTTCGGCCTGCCGCCGGGGCGGCGCGACGCGCTGCACGCCGGGGATCCGGCCAACCCGGCCCTGCGCGACTATTTGGGCATGGGGTTGGAGCGCTTGACCGTGCTCGCCATGTTGGAGGGCCGCGACCCCGTCGACGCGCTGGCCGCCCGCCTGCGCGGCCTGTCGCCCGGAATCATTCTGACCGGCAACCGGGCGGAAGGGGGCGAGGACAGCGGCATGCTGCCCTACGCCGTCGCCCAGGCGCTGGGCCTCGCCATCGTGCCGGACGTCGTCGCCATCGCGCTGGACGCGGACGGTCGCGCGGCGGAGGTGGTTCAGGCGCTGGCCCGTGGGCAGCGGCGCGCGCTGCGGGTGGCGCTTCCCTTTGTCGCGACGGTTCATCCGACGGCGCCCGCCGCCCGCCCATCGGCCTTCGGCCCGGCCCGGCGCGGTCGGATTGAGGTCGTCCCGGTTGACGCGCCGCCCGACGCGTTTCTGACCGCCTGCGCCGCGCGCCCGTGGCGCGACCGGCCCAAGCGCCTGAACGTCGGCGCGGCGGGCGGTGGAACGGGGGGCGCGCTGGACCGATTGCGCGCGGCGACGGAAGCGAAAGCCGGGCAGGGCCGCGTGCTGGTCGGACCGTCCCCCGACGAGGCGGCGCGCGCCATTTGGGATTATCTCCAGGAACAGGGAATGCAGCCGCGATGACGATCGACGACCGACCACGCCAGGCCCCCGTCTTCGCCGCTTCCGCACGGACGGGATGGCCCAACACCAAACACCGCAACATCGGACGGAGGGCGCGATGACCATGACGATGCGCTTGGACGACGCCCCTGCCGCCGCGACGACGGCGCCCCCGGTTGTCGAGGAAAAAGCTGGAGCGGCGGCGGACGTCCGGCTTCAGGTCCGCAACCTCTACAAAATCTTCACCGCCGATCCGAAGCCCGCGCTGGCCATGCTGAAGGCCGGGGCGAGCAAGGCGGAGGTCCTGGAAAAGCTGCACGTCAACGTCGGCGTGATGGACGCCAGTTTCGAGGTTCGGGCGGGCGAGATCTTCGTCATAATGGGCCTGTCCGGTTCGGGCAAATCGACGATGATCCGCCTGCTGAACCGGCTGATCGAACCCAGCGGCGGCGAAATCCTGCTCGACGGGCGCAACCTGACCCAACTGTCCCGGCGGGAGTTGGTCGAGGTGCTGCGGCGGGACATGAGCATGGTGTTCCAGTCCTTCGCCCTGCTGCCCCACCTCACCGCGCTGGAAAACGCCGCCTTCGGCCTGGAGATCGCCGGGGTGGAGAAGGTCAAGCGGCGCGACGCGGCGATGGTCGCGCTGCAACAGGTCGGGCTTGGCGCTTACGCCCATCGTTACCCGCGCGAAATGTCGGGCGGCATGCAGCAGCGCGTCGGGCTGGCCCGCGCGCTGGCCAACAACCCGACCATCATGCTGATGGACGAGGCGTTTTCGGCGCTCGATCCGCTGATTCGGACGGAGATGCAGGACGAGTTGCTGCGGCTTCAGCGCGAGCAGAAGCGCACCATCATCTTCATTTCCCACGATCTGGACGAGGCCATGCGGATCGGCGACCGCATCGCCATCATGGAAGGCGGGCGCATCGTTCAGGTCGGCACGCCCTATGACATTCTGCGCGCGCCCGCCGATGATTACGTCCGCTCCTTCTTCCGCAACGTGGACGTCTCGCGGGTGCTGCGCGCGGGCGACGTCGCCCGCTTCGAGGCGTCGAACACCATCGTCCGGGTTCCCGGCGTTCTGGGGCCGGCGCTTCAGCAACTGACCGAAAGCGGCCATCTCTTCGGTTATGTCCGCGACCATGAGAACCGTTACCAGGGCATCGTGTCGCGGGATTCCGTGGCGCAGGCGTTGCGTGGCGGGGAGCCGCGCTTCCTTACCGCCTTTCTGCCGGGGATTGAGCCGGTGATGAGCGACGTTCCTGTTCACACCCTGCTGCGCCGGGTCGCCTCGGCGCCCTGCCCGGTGCCGGTGGTGGACGCGAACGGGATTTATCTGGGCGCCATTTCGCCCTCGGTGCTGCTGGAAACTTTGGACAGGGGGGCGTGAGCGATGGACGGCAAGATTGGGATCGGCGTGTGGGCGGAACAGCTCGTCACCTTCATCCTTGACCATTTCCAACCCTCCCTGGACGTCATCGCCGCCATCGTCGACGGCTTTGGCGGCGGCATCGACGCGGCGCTGCTGGGCACGCCGCCCTGGTTGCTTGGCGGGGTGATCGCCGCCGCCGCCTTCTGGCGGGTTGGCGTCGGCTTTGGGCTGTTCACCGTGGGATCGTTGGGGCTGATTTACGGCATGGGCCTGTGGGAGCCGACGGCCAGCACGCTGGGGTTGGTGCTGTCCTCCACCATGCTCAGCTTGGTGGTTGGGATCCCGCTGGGAATTTGGATGGCGGGCAACCGCGTCGCCGAGCATCTGGGCAAGACGATGCTGGATTTCATGCAGACCATGCCCGCCTTCGTCTATCTGATCCCGGCGGTGATGTTCTTTGGTCTTGGCCGGGTGCCGGGCATCATCGCCACGGTGATCTTCGCCATGCCGCCCGCCGTGCGGCTGACCATGCTGGGCATCCAGCAGGTGCCGGGCGAATTGGTGGAGGCGGGACGCGCCTTCGGCTGCCACCCGCATCAGCTTTTGCTGAAGGTGCAATTGCCCAATGCGCTGCCGTCGATCATGGCCGGGGTCAACCAGACCATGATGATGGCGCTGTCGATGATCGTCGTCGCCTCGATGATCGGGGCGGGGGGCTTGGGCAACGTCGTGCTTCAGGGCATCCAGCGGCTCGACATCGGCTTGGGCTTTGAAAGCGGCCTGTCGGTCGTGTTGCTGGCCATTGTGTTGGATCGCATCACCCAGAGCTTTGGCGCGACCAAGGTTCCGGAACGGCGTCCTTTCGCCTTTCTCACCCGACTGCGGGCGGCGGCGTTGGCGCGCTGAATCGTTTGAGCGTTTCACCTTTTCAGGTTGGCGGCTGGCGCGTTCGCGCGCCGGAACGCCCACTCTTTGCCTTCACTTTATGTCTGCGGGGGGACCTCGATGAACAGGATGACGGCGTTTCTGGGCGCGATTCTGATGACCGGCGCGGTGGCCGCCGGATCCGGCGGTTCCGCCCTGGCGGCGGACGAGTTGGCCCATTGGCCGGCGCCAGCGGCGACCGCGCTGAAGGCTCTGGTCGAGGCCAACGCGAACAAGGGCGCCTACGCCGTGTTCGACATGGACAACACGCTCTACCGTTATGACCTTGAGGAATCCCTGCTGCCCTATCTGGAAATGAAAGGAGTTCTGACGCGGGAAAAGCTCGATCCATCGCTGAAGCTGATCCCCTTCAAAGACATCAACGGTCATAAGGAAAGCCTGAACAGCTATTACTACCGGCTGTGCGAGATCGACGATCAGGTCTGTTACCCCTGGGTCGCGCAGGTCTTTTCCGGCTTCACCCTGCGCGAGTTGAAGGGGTACGTCGATGAATTGATGGCCCAAGGCAAGACGATCCCGTCGGACTATTACGAGGGCGACGCCGTCAAAACCATCGAGATCAACCCGCCCAAACCCTACGCCGGGCAGTTGGAGCTGGTGAATCTGATGCACAAGAACGGCGTCGAGGTCTATGTGATGACCGCCGCCAGCGAAGAGTTGGTGCGCATGGTCGCCGCCGATCCGAAATACGGCTACAACATCAAACCGGAAAACGTCATCGGCGTGTCGATGCTGTTGAAGGACCGCCAGACCGGCGCCCTGACCACCGCCCGCAAGCTGATCGAACAGAAGAAATATAACTGGCCCCAGACCATGGATCTGGAGCTTGGGACCTATCTGTGGGCGCCCTTGACCTGGTTTTCCGGCAAATACGCGGCGATCCTGACCTACATCGACCCATGGAAAAAACCAATCCTGGTGGCGGGCGACACCCCGACCAGCGACGGTTACATGCTGCTGCACGGAACCGACGTCGATCATGGCGGCATCCGCCTGTGGGTGGACCGCAAGGACAAATACCGCAAGCAAATCCAATCCATGTGGGAGGACGCGGCGGCCCGCCAGAAGGCGTTGGGACAGCCGGTCACGGCGGACCAAAACTGGCTGGTGGTCAAAGCCCAAGAGATTCAGTGACGCGCAATCTCCGATGAGCGGAATTCGCCATCGAACAGGGAAGGCAACGAAACATGCTGAAAACGCTGTCGAACACGCTGGTCGCTCTGGCCGCCGCCGCCACCTTGGCGTTGGCCTCCACCGGGGCGCTGGCGGGACCGGACAAGAAGGTCAACATTGGCTGGACCGCCTGGTCGGACGCCGAGGCCGTGACCAAACTCGCCAAAAAGCTGATTGAAGAGCGGCTGGACACCAAGGTCGAACTGACGATGGCCGACATCGGCGTCCAGTATCAGGGGTTGGCCGCCGGCAAGATGGACGCCATGTTGATGTCCTGGCAACCGCTGACCCACAAACCCTACCTCGACAAGGTCGGCAAGGACGTCGTCGATCTCGGCCCGCTCTACACCCGCGCGCGGCTGGGTTGGGTGGTGCCGGATTACATCCCGGCCAGCGACTTGGCGACCCTTGAGGATTTGAAGAAACCCGAGGTGCAGAAGAAGCTGAGCGACCGTATCCAGGGCATCGATCCGGGATCGGGGCTGATGCAGGCGTCGGAAAAGGCGCTTAAGACCTATGGGTTGGACAAGTACCAGCTTGTGTCGGCAAGCGACGCCGGGATGCTGGCGGCGCTGGACCGCGCGATGAAGCGCAACGAGTGGATCGTGGTGACGAGCTGGAGTCCGCATTGGATGTTCGCGAACTGGAAGCTGCGCTATCTGGACGATCCGAAGGGCGCGCTTGGCGGGTTGGAGAGCGTCAACGCCCTGGTTCGCAAGGGCTTCTATCAGGATCACCCGGATGTCTACGAGTTCCTCAACCGCATGGTCATCCCCATCGGCGATCTGGAGGCGATGATGCACGACGCCAAACAGACCAGCTACGAGCAGGCGGTGGACAATTACATCAAGGCCAACAAGACTCGCATCGACTATTGGGTGACGGGCAAACTCTGATTTTGTCGGCATCATCGCGGGGGCGGCGGGTTGTCGGACGGCGCGTCCGTTCAAGCGCAATGCCCGAACGGTTCAAGCGGTCGGGTCCGTCGGCGTGAGACGCTTTACGCAATGTCCGGAACAATCAGCGAGCGACAACCACCATGGCAAGCGACGCGACGCCGAACCACCTGAACAGCGAGGATCTGCTCGAACGGCTCGCCGGGCTGGGCGTGGTCGCCGAAACCATTCGGCACCCGCCCGTTCACACGGTGGAGGAGGCGTTGCCGCATTGGGCGGCGCTCGACGCCCTGCACACCAAGAATCTGCTGTTGAAGGACGCCAAGGATCAGCTTTGGTTGATCGCCGCGCCAACCGACCGGGTGATTGATTTGAAGCGGCTGCCCGCGCAGATCGGCTCCAAACGCCTGTCCTTCGCCAAGGAGGATCTGCTGTTCGCCACGCTGGGCGTGCGGCAGGGGGCGGTCAGCCCCTTCGCCCTGGTGAATGATCGGGAGAGGCGGGTCCGTCTGGTGCTGGACGCCGCCCTGATGGCCGCGCCGCGCGTCGCCTTCCATCCCTTGACCAACACCGCGACCACGGCGGTCGGAACCGACGATTTGCGGATTTTCTTGACGAGCGTCGGTCAGGAGCCATTGGTTGTCGCGCTGGACGCCGCGTTGGAGGGGGCCGCGCCGTAACGCGCGGAACAACAACAGGCCGACACAATCACACAGACGCGGCGCCACGCCGAATTGTCTGAACAACCGCAACAAAGGAGCATGAGGGGCATGACGACGATGACGGCAAAGGCGACAGGTTGCGCGTTGGGTGTGCTGGCTGCGGCCTGCGTGACGATGGGGTCGGTTGGGGGAGCGTTCGCCGCCGACCCGGTCGCCTGCAAGACGGTGCGTTTTGGCGATGTCGGCTGGACGGACATCGCGGCGACCACGGCGCTGGCGTCGGTGACGCTGGACGCGCTGGGCTATAAGGCGACGACGAACATCTCGTCGGTGCCGGTTGTCTATCTGGGGCTGAAGACCAAGTCGCTCGACGTCTTCCTGGGCAATTGGATGCCGACGATGGAGAGCTTCATCAAGCCGGTGCTGGATGATGGTTCGGTCGAGGTGACGCGGGTCAATCTGGAAGGGGCGAAATACACGCTGGCGGTGCCGAAATACGCGTCCGACGCCGGGCTGAAGAGCTTCAAGGATCTGGCGAAGTTCAAAGACAAGCTCGACGGCAAGATCTATGGGATCGAAGCGGGCAACGACGGCAACCTCATCATCGACAAGATGCTGAAAGCCGACGCCTTTGGTCTGAAAGATTTCAAGATGGTCGAATCCAGCGAGGCTGGGATGCTGGGCGAGGTCAAGCGCGCCGTGCGGGCCAAAAAATTTATCGCCTTTCTGGGTTGGGCGCCGCACCCGATGAACAAATCTTTTGACATGACCTATCTGGCGGATGGCGACGACTGGTTCGGCCCGGATTTTGGCGGGGCGACGGTCAGCACCAACGTGCGCAAGGGCTACGCCGCCGAATGCCCGAACGTCGGCAAGTTCCTCAGCAACCTGTCCTTCACCGTGGACATGGAAAACGCTGTCATGGATGGCATCATGAACGCCAACAAAAAGCCGGAGACGGCGGCCACCGAATGGCTGAAAAAGAATCCCGGCACAATGAAGGCGTGGTTGCAGGGCGTGACCACCCTGGACGGCAAGGATGGGCTGGCTGCCGTCCAGGCCAAGCTGGGGCTGTCCAAGTCCTAAGTTGATACGGTTTCCGCAGCGGCGTCCCTTTGGACGCCGCGTGTCGGAATCGTACGGGCGCACGTCTGATGGTTGTCCGCTCAACGGACCTGAAGCTTTTCGCTTGTTTGGGACTGCAATTTTACTGGGAGGGGAAATGGTGCCCAGGGACGGAATTGAACCGCCGACACGGGGATTTTCAGTCCCCTGCTCTACCAACTGAGCTACCTGGGCATCCGGCGCGACCGAAAGGCCGACGACCAAAAGAAAAGCAATTTCAGAAGCACCCTCTGAGAGGAGGGTGGTGCCCAGGGACGGAATTGAACCGCCGACACGGGGATTTTCAGTCCCCTGCTC
>NZ_JBMDKF010000019.1:0-129599 GCF_057809575.1 Azospirillum sp. FG154
CATAAATGGCCCCAAGCGATAGGCCGTTGATCAATTGCTGTAGAAAATAATCCATAAGGTCAGGCTCTCCCAATCTCCCAGACGACGTCTCCCAGACGACCGGCTTTCGTCGATGGCATGGAGTGATCGAAACGGCTGTCGCCGCCTAATCAATGGAACCGGCGTGTGTGGCGGCGAGGGGCCGGGAATGGATGAACGGGGGAGAACATCCAAACCCGAGGCAGGGGACGCTTGGCCCCCCGCCGCCGCACCCGGTTTTGACCGCAACCCCGCCGAAGGATGGCCCGGCGGGGTTGCTGTCAGCGACAGCGCTGCGCGCGCAGCATGGCGCGGGGAGCCGTCGATCGCCGGACGCTTGCCCGACCAACCGACGCGCCCACGCGGCGCGCGTGCAAAATGATAGGAGTCACGGTTGGCGTGGATAGGACGTTGGCCCCTCGATTCCAGCCAGAAACACGGCAAACCACCATACCCACAGCTCCCCCTTACGCGGCGTGGCGACAGGCCACGGCGTTCCCACCGGCCGTAATAGCCGGGCTGCGTCCGAACGATGCGATGACCAGAACGGGCGGCGTTTCCACCCGTTCTGGTTCAGTTGGCGTTACACGCCGAGCCTTAACCCTGTTCAAAACTGTTCTTGATCTTTGGCCCCGGCACTTTGGCGCCGGTGGTGTATGCTGACCTTATTCTTGTCACAAACAGGTAAGGCAAAGTGATCCGTGGACGCAACACTCTCTTTCAAACTCTCAAAAAAAACAACAATCCAACGGTTTGGCGTGATTGTTTCCGTTGAAAGTTTCTTGAAATAAGCGTGTGGCGATATTTTGTTCAGTTTTGCGATTTCAGTCCGCAAGCAGTGAATTCGGGTCCCGGAAGGGGTGTCCCAACGCCTCGGCGACCGCTGGGTGCGTGATCGCGCCCGCATGGACGTTCAGGCCCGCGACCAGATGCGGATCCTCCGCCAGCGCCCGCTGCCAGCCTTTGACGGCGAGCGCCTGGGCGAAGGGCAGGGTGGCGTGATTCAGCGCCTCGGTCGAGGTGCGGGCGACCGCGCCCGGCATGTTGGCGACGCAGTAATGAACAACGCCGTCAACGATGTAGGTCGGATCCGAATGGGTGGTGGCGTGACTGGTTTCAAAACAACCGCCTTGATCGATGGCGACGTCGACCAGCACCGATCCCTTGCGCATGCGGGACAACTGGGCGCGCTTGACCAGCTTTGGCGCGGCGGCCCCGACCACCAGCACGGCGCCGACCACCAGATCGGAGTCCGCGACCAGCTTGTCCAGCGCGTCGACCGAGGCGTAAACCGTCTTCAGGCGCGGCCCGAACAGATCGTCAAGCTGGGCCAGACGCGGCACGGAGCGGTCGGCGATGACGACGTCGGCTCCCAGCCCCAGCGCCATGCGCGCGGCGTTGGCGCCGACCACGCCGCCGCCGATCACCAGAACCTTGCCCGGCAGCACGCCCGGCACGCCGCCCAGCAGCACGCCCGATCCGCCGGTGCTTTTCTGCAAAGCCACCGCGCCGACCTGGATGGCCATGCGCCCGGCGATTTCCGACATTGGCGCCAGCAGAGGCAGGCGACCATTGCGGTCGGTGACGGTTTCATAGGCGATGGCGGTGCAGCCGCTCTCCATCAGCAGCCGCGCCTGTTCCGGATCGGGGGCGAGATGCAGATAGGTGAACAGCAATTGGCCGGGGCGCAGCATGCGGCATTCCGCCGGTTGCGGCTCTTTCACCTTGACGATCATGTCGGCGCTGGCGAACACCTGTTCGGCGGTCGCCGCGATTTCGGCTCCGGCGGCGCGGTAATCGTCATCGGAAAAGCCGATTTCGGCTCCGGCTCCCGTCTGGACCAGCACCGTCTGGCCGCTCGACGTCAATTCGCGAACCGATCCCGGCGTCAGGCCGACCCGGTATTCGTGATTCTTGATTTCTTTGGGAACGCCAACGCGCGTGACCATTCGGATCCTCCCAAAATGTCCAGAGCCAGACCGTACCGGGCGCTGAAAACGTCAGCGGGGCGGATTGTCTTGATGGCCCTATCTTACGTCGGGGGAACGGGGAGGATCTCTGCAAAGCCTTGCATGATTCCACGATAATGCGATTGTGGATTCGCACGAATCACCAATGTCTCGTATAAACTTGCATGCACGCTCTGGACGCCCTCGATCACAAAATTCTCCGGCTTCTTCGCAAGGATGGCCGCATGAGCAACGCCAAGCTGGCGGCGGAAGTCGGCTTGTCGCCATCGGCTTGTCTTCGCCGTTTGCACATGCTGGAGCATTCCGGCGTCATCCGGGGCTACACCGCCATCGTCGAGACGGTGGACGAGGAAAAATCGGTGGTGGTGATCGTTCAGATCACGTTGGAGCGGCAAACCGATGATTATTTCCGCCGTTTCGACGCCGCCGTTCGCCGCTGCCCGGAGGTGCGGGAATGCTATCTTCTGTCGGGAAGTTCGGATTATTTTCTGAGGGTGGTGGCGCAGGATGGCGCTGATTATGAGCGGATTTTTCAGGATTCGCTGTCGCGCCTGCCCGGCGTCGTGCGCATCCAATCCAGCTTCACCATCCGCAGCGTGATTCGCCCCGGCATGGCGATGCCGGACGATTCGGGGGGCTGAACGGATTTTGGCTGAGCGGCTTTGTGATCGAAAAGAAAAAGCGCGCGGCCAGCGTCTGCGCCACGCGCTTTTTTGATTGCGGCCTTGCTATCCGAATCGCCTCACGCCGGGGTGTCCGGATGGACGCTGCTGATGAAGCTTTTGAACTCGCGCGACAGCAGATCCGATTGCTGGGCCAGATCCTTGGAGGCCCGCAGCACCGTTTGCGCGGTCGAGCCGGTCTTTTCGGCGGCTTGCGAGACGGTGGTGATGGATTGCGTCACCTCCGCCGTGCCGCTGGCCGTCTGGTGGACCACATCGACGATTTCGGTGATCGACACGCGCTGGTCGCTGACCGCGTGCATGATCTTGTCCACGGTGTCGTGGATCGAGGTGATCGTCCGCCCGGTGGTGCGGATGGCGTCGATGGCGCTGCTGGTCGCCGTCTGCATCTCGATGATCTGCTGCGAGATCTCTTCAGTCGCCTTGGCGGTCTGATTGGCCAACCCCTTGACCTCGCTGGCCACCACGGCGAACCCCTTGCCCGCCTCGCCCGCGCGCGCCGCCTCGATGGTGGCGTTCAAGGCCAACAGGTTGGTTTGTCCGGCGATGGCGCCGATGAGCTTCACCACCTCGCCAATCCGCTGCGCCGCGTTGGACAGGCCGGAAATCACCTCATTGGTGCGCTCAACCTCGCGGACGCCGGCTGTGGCGATGTCGGCGGAGGAGGCCACGCGCTTTTCGATGGTGGTGACGGAGTTCAGCAGCATGTTCGCCGAATCGGTGACGCTCTGCATGTTGAGCGACGCCTGATTGGACGTGGACACCACCGCGACCACCTGTCGGCTGGTGTCTTCGGCGATGTGCAGCATGTTTGACGCGTTGTTCTCCATCAACTGGGCCGAGGAGGAGACCGCGTTGACCACGCTCTGCACATTTTCCTGGAGCGTGTTGACCAAATGGACCAGCCGTTCGCGCTTCTGCCGCTCTTCTTCCGCCGCTTGCATCTTGCTGACCTGCTCGTCCTGGATGCGCAGCAGGTTGCCTTTGAAGACTTGGACGGCTTCGGCCATCTTGCCGATCTCGTCCCGCTGGTCGGCGCCGGGGATTTCGACGGTGACGTCCCCGTCCGCCAGTCGAGTCATCGCCTTGGTCATGCCGATGACCATCCGGGCGATGAAGCGCGTGACCAAAAGGCTGAGCAGCGTGCACAGAATCAGAACGACGGTGAGACTGCCGATCATCGTGATCCGCGATTGCTCGGTGTCGGACAAGGATTCGGTGATCTGAGTGTCGAACGTGGATTCGATCTTGGTGCGAACGCCCTTGATGCCCGCGTTCAGGCTTTCAAATTCCTTGGCGACGTCGTTGAGCTTCAGCGTGCCGGTGCTCATGTCGATGTGAAGCAGCCGGATCGTCTCGTTCACATGGGACAAATAGAGGTCGGTCGGCGTTATCAGCTTGCCAACGTCTGAGGTGGCTCCGCCTTCCTGGGCCATGCCCTTCAGCATCGCGGCGACGCTTTCGCCATCCTTGGTGATCTGGCCGGTCAAGCGCTTGATGTCGTCCGCCGGGAAATAGTTACCCTCCCAACTGGCGAGGAGGAAGAGGTTGCGTTGGACGTCCCCCAACCGCTGAACCACCTCATAGACGCGCTGGAGACGGGGCAGGCCCCGTTCATGAAGGTCAACGGCGACCTGCATCGCGTTCCGGCCCTGTTGCAAGCCAACAAACAGGATGGCGAACAGGGCCACCGTGTAGACCACGGGAGCGATCAGCAGCTTGATCCGCAGAGGAAGATGAGCCAACGCAGTCATAGACATTATTCGAACCCACCCTTTTATCCGGTAAAGAACAAGTGGCGGCGGTCGGTTGGGCTTCCAGGATCAACCGCCGCCACTTCCAAATTATCAATCGCTGACTATTGTTCAGCCGATCTTACGTGTTTTTTTCCTTTTGAGCCTTGAGGAAGCTGGAGGCCGGAAGCTTCCAGGTTCCTTCCAACTCGATCAGCTTGCCGGTCTTGTGCCAATCCTTGACGACGCCGACCATATACTCATGAAAAGCGGTCTCGCCCTTCTTGACGGCCAGCACCCACGGATCATCGTTGCGTGACGGAAGCGGCAGTTCATAACCCGCCCATTCCGGTTCCTGGAGCTTGCCCGCGAAGAAGGTGACGTCAAAGGCCATGCCGACGCATTTTCCGTCCTTCAGGCCGTTCAACGCTTCGGTCGTGTCCTTGAAGTTGACGATCTGCGCGCCGAAGGTCGCCACGTCGGCGTTGTAGAAGGCGCCCTGAACGCCGCAGACCTTCTTGTCACGCAGGTCTTCCCAAGCCGTCAGCTTTGGATTGGCGTTCTTGGGGGCCAGAAGGCTTTGCGCGCTGGCGTAATAGGCCGGCTGCACCACCTCGACCGCTTCCGCCCGTTCCGGCCGGTAGGACATGGTGGCGATCATCAGGTCGATTTTGCCCTGTTGCAGGAACTGCATGCGGTTGGCGGACACCACCGGCACGATCTTCAGCTCCACGCCCAAGCGCTTGGCCACATCGCGCGCAAGGTCGATCTCGAAACCAGCGGGTTCGCTGGAGGCGTTGAGCGCGCCGAACGGAGCGAAGTCGGTTTTGTTGCCGACCACCAGTTGACCACGCTTCTTGACCTCGTCCAGGACGCCGTCGGCCTTGGCGGATCCGGCAAAGGAAGACCCCAAAAGGATGCCGGCCACGGCCAGGGCTGCCCATTTCATCGTCATTGCGTCCTCCACATGAGTTGAAAGCGGGATGGGATGGCGACGTTGCCGATCCAGAGCGGCCCCACCGACAGGAGCAGGCGAACCTGCCGCCTGACCGTAGGCGCCGGGCCGTTCAGGCCGTTGTTTGTCGCGCTTCGTTCGCAAGGTCGCCCGTCCGCAATCCGGTTGTGCAAACAGTGATGTTTTTTTCTTATCAAGTGCAACGGTGACGGAGACTAACCTCTAACCGCGCAGCCATCACCGCGTTTATATTCCTTTAGGATGCTAATCAAATACAAGAATTTGAAAAAATTGGTAATATATAACTTTAGATAGATTTTTCCGCGCTGGAATTGGCGATTCGCGGCGGCATGGTGGTTTCGGCAATGGTGATGGAGCGATTCCGGTCGCAAATCAGCGCGAGGGGGCGGAATAAGAGCGTTTGGGGACCGTCAGCGACTTTTGGCGCGCCAGAACGCACAAGGCCCGCCGATGCGTTCATCGGCGGGCCTTGTGGGGGCTGGGCTGGGTTTATGATTGCTCGGGGAACAGCGCTCCGAGATCGTCCAATTGTTCCAATGTCAGCAAACGCCTCAGCAGGCTGTCCGCCGCCGCCGCGCCGATGACCGGATCGGCGCAGGCGTGGAATTTGGCGTGGAGCATGGCGTCGGGCATTGGTTGGGTCGGCATTCCCGTGCAAACGCCTCGGAACCGGCTCAGCGTTCGACCATCCCGCAGAGTCATGGTGACGCGGGAGCCTTCGGGGTACAGCTCCATCGCCTTGGGGTCGGCGGCCATCTCGGGATCAAGCCGCATCTCGACCCGAGCCATCGCCGTCAGCAGGGCGGGATCGGCCAGGACGGTCGGGTTCAGATGGCTTGGCGTCAAGGCGCCGAAGGCCAGGGCGCAACCAACGGCGAACGGCATGCTGAATTGGGATTCGGCGGGGGTCTGCGGTTGGGGATAGCGCAGGCTGATGTGAACCAGCGGCGTCACGTCGCACCGGACATGGGCGACGTCGTCCCCGCTCAGGCTGTTTTCGCGCAACAGTTCGCAGACGGTTTCGACGGCGGCCTGGGCGGCGGAGCACACCGGGTACATCTTGAAAGCCACGCCCGGTTCGATCAACACCGGGGGGGCGCCAAGCTGGTCCAGCGCCGTTGGATCGATCTGGCCATCGTTCAGCACCTTGGCCCAGCCGTTGTCGCCTTCCAGAATGGTCAGCGGGCCGTCAATGCCCATGCTGGCCAGAAGGGCGGCGGTGACGCCGGCTTCCGACGCGCGCCCGGCCATCACGGGCTTGACCAAGCGCCCCAGACAGGCGCGCAGCCCCATCACCTGGGTGGCGGCGATGGCCATGGCGTGCGCCGTCTCGTCGGGAGCGAGGCGGGAAATCCGGGACGCGGCGGCGGCGGCCCCGATTGCGCCCAGCACGCCGGTGTTCCAGAATCCCTTGAAATAGAGGTGGTCGCCCATCATGCGCCCCACCGCGTAGGTCGCCTCCGACCCGGCGATGAAGGCGTCGAGCAAGTCGCGCCCGTTGGCTCCCACGGCCTGACCGGCGGCGAGGGCGGCGGGGAGAACCACGGCGCTGCCATGCGCGATGCCGACGTAACAGGTGTCGTCCAGATCGTCGGCGTGGGCGGCGACCGTGTTGGCGAAGGCGGCGCCGGCGCTGACCAGTCCGGCTTCGGCCCGATCGGCGGGCGTCGCGCCGAACAGGGCGCCGGCGCCAGGCGCGTATTGCATCCGGGCCAGGCGCCGCGCTGTTTGGGCCGCCGGGCGTTGGGTTCCATCCACAGCGACGCCGACGGTGTCGATGATGGAGCGGATGGCGGCGCCGCGCAGACGGCTGCGGACATCCGGGTCCAAGTCAGGGTTGTCGAGGCGGAAGGCGGACACCCAGACGGCCAGCCGCCGCAGCAGGGCGTCGGCGTCGGCGTTGGCGGCGTCGCCGGTGGTTGTGGCGTTCATCGGCTGGACACCGCGTAGAGGCCATAGCCCGCCATTGCGGGAATCATCCGTCGGGCCACATCGTCGACGACGGCCCAGCGCAGGGAGTGCGAGATGGTGGTTTCCGTCAACAAGCTTTCAGCCTCAAGCTTGTTGACGGAGAAACCGGCGTCGGACAGATCGCGGCGGAAGGTTCCGCTGAAATACACATGATAGTAGAGGTCGAGGCGCGCGCCGTCGTCGGTGAGGCGCGAATAGGCGATGTCGTTCGGCTCCAGCGGCGTGCCTTCAAACTCGCGCGGCCCGAGGCCGACCCGGCGCAGGAGGTTTTCCTTGTGATAACGACGCATGCCGTTTGGCACGGAGGCGACGAAACGACCGCCGATTTGAAGACGCTGGCGGATGCCGCGCAGGGAGGCGAGGCGACCGGCTCTGGTCGGGATGTGCGACAGGACGCCGAACATCGACATGGCGCCGTCATATTCGGGGCATTCGTTGAAATCGCCGCAGATCAGACGCACGCGATGCCGCTGGGGGTGATTTTCCAGGCGCTTGCGCAGCTTCTCCAAGGCGATCGCGCAGACGTCGAAACCGATCAGCTCAGCGTCGGTGTGTTCCAACATCCGCATCAGGTAACGGCCTGTGCCGCAACCGAAATCCAGGATGCGTTTGCTGCCCTTGAGATCCTTGACGACGCGTTCGAGGGCGAAGGGGCTGACGTCGGGGTAGCGATTGTCATAGAGACCGCTTGTGTAATATTTACGATACGTCTCCACCATCGCATCCGCCGCACGTCCCTTGACGGAATCCATTTGCATTGGCGTCGCCTCGGCGCTGATAGGCGGCAGGCATTGCGATTCGGGCGTCATTGTGAATATCTCCGGTCTCTGAGATAAAGATGATGGGCGATTTCGATTTCGGAATTTAAATAAATTTAGTTCCGTGAATAATCAATAGAAAAGTAAGCTTTTTAGAATGTATACTATGGTATGTAGCTGCGCTTCCAAATTTGGGTTTAAAGTCCTTAAAAATACTTCTTCGCATCGCGTGTGAATACATAAATATTTCATAAATGAAACAATAACTTGTTTTCCCAGAAACAGACATGATTGAGCGGACATCCGTGAGAATGAAGGAGAATTTAGAAATTCATAATGTTGAAGAGGGGCGTTTGCCGCTTGGAGCGCATGGTGGAGCGCCGCTAAAGGGAATCAATTTATAAGGTTATTTCTATCAAGGCGGCATTGGTCAAAAATAGGCTTGATTCAACTTATCAATCTAAAAAATTGTCCATCATAGACCCGCTCCGTCGTTTTTAGTATGTTGCCCCCGGCCACGGGCCGAGGCGTCCATCTGGTTTCAGCAGGTCATCAGCCATGAAGCAGTCGCAGATTCACGATGGAAGCAACGGCGGCATCGGCGCGCCGCCCCCGTCCTGGAAGGTGTTGATCGCGGATCCCCAACCGGATCTGCACGAGGCGGTTGGCCGTTGTCTGGCCAGCCTGCGTCACGATGATCGGGGCGTTGAGTGTCTGTCCGCCTTTTCTGCGCGGGAGGCGACGGCTCTGTTCGGTCAGCACCCGGACATCGCCGTGGTCCTGATGGATGTTGGCCTGGACGGGCCGGAGGCTGTGTCGCGCCTGATCGAGCATATGGACAAAGCGACGGCGACCTGGGCTGGTCCCGGCCTGCGGCCCCGCGTTGTTTTGGGCGTCCGCGATCCCGACCAATGGCCGGAGCGCGCCGCCTTCGAGGCCGCCGCCATCGACGGGTATGTCGTCACGGCTCCGATGGCGACGGATCGCCTGTATGGCGCCGTGTTGTCGGGGATTCGCCTGCACGCGTCGATGATCGCGCAGGACCGCAGCCAAAAGGGAATGGCGCGGGTGATGGTGTCAACCGCCGGGATATTCGAGCTGCGGTCTTCTCATCATTTCTATTTCAATCTTCTGTTGCAGATCAACAGCCTGTTCAATGTTGTTCAGGATTCGTTGCTCTTCGTCGTTGGCGACAGCGCGCCCAAGGACGATGTGGCGCGCATCCGCGCCGCGTCCGGGCGGTTTTCCGCCCTGCGCAACCAAACCATTGCGGCCATTGAGGATCCACGCATCGCCGCCGCCGTGCGCGAGGTCTTTCAAAATGGGCGCACGGTGCAGACCGGCGAGCATTTCGCTTTCGCCATCAAGACACGGTACGAGGTGATGGCGGTCGCTTTCATCGATGGGGCGCTTGGCCTCAGCCCGATGGAACGGCAAATGATCGAAATCTTCCGCACCAAGGCGACCACGGCCTTCAGCAACATGATGCTGATCGACGAGTTGAACGCTTCGCAAAAGGCGGCGGTGTTCGCTTTGGCGCGGGTGGCTGAATACAAGAAAAACCTGATTCAGGGGCATCACAAGCGAATCGAGCGCCTGGTCAGCGAAACCGCGCGCGAGATGCTGCAACGCTCCTATCACCCCGAGGAGTTGGACGAGGATCTGGTGGCCAAGGTTGGCGTCGCCAGCGTTTTGGCCGACATCGGCATGATGGTGGTGCCGGATCAAGTGATGCACAGCACGCGGGTGCTGGATGGCGATTCCGTCGAATTGATCCGTCAGCACACCATCGTTGGTTGGGAAATCCTGCGTGACGCCGCGACCATGCTGCGCGGGCGCTCCATCCTGGCGATCGCGGCGGAAGTGGCGCTGTCTCACCACGAACGGATGGACGGCAGCGGCTATCCGTCTCGTCTGGTCGGCAAGGCGATTCCGATATCCGGGCGGATCGTGTCGGTGGTCGATGTGTTCGACGCGCTGATTTCCGACCGTGAGCATCGCGAAGCCTGGGCGGTCGACGCCGCCCTGTCTTGGGTGACGGAGGAGTCCGGGCGGCTGTTCGATCCTTTGGTCGTCAAGGCGTTTCAGACTGTGGTGGCCCGCATCCGCGAGGCCGAACCCGACTGGCTGGCGACCGAAATCGCGTCCCCAGCGTTGGCGGGCAAGATCACGACGGCCAAACGTGATCTGCGGCGCATGATCGACCGCATCACGCATCTGTTGAATTGAAAGGGTTTACGCCCGCTTCAGGGAGCGGCGGGAGGCCGCTTCCCGACGCAACATGGCGCTTTCGTTTTGCGACAGCCGCAGCCGCTTGGCCATCAGGCGCAGGATGATGGCGTGGAAACGGGCCGCCAACCGGGGATGGTCGATGTTGAGCTGCTCCATGCTGTCGTTCGGCAGACCGTAAACCACGCTGGGAACCTCGGCGATCGCCGTCGCCTGGTGGGTGCCGGAGGTGTAGAGGTCTTCCTCCCCCACCATGGCGCCGCCGACCAGACTGGCGACGCGGCGGGGAGAGCCGTTTTCATCCTCGACCATCACCGAAACGCGGCCTGAATCGACCAGATAGAGCATCGTCGCCGGTGTTCCCCGGCGAAACAGCAACTCGCCGCTGTCCAGATAGAAGGGCTGGAGATAGGTTTTCAGAAACTCCACGGCGATGCCGTCGCCCAGCCCGGTCAGCAGCCATTCGTTCAGCATCGGGAACTGATCGTCCATCCGCCCCTCGAAGGTCGCCAGAATCTGCTCCTCGGCCCACTCCGTCGCGGCGTCCAGCGTGGGAAAACTGTCTTTTTTTTGCAGGCGCAGGCTGCCCGCGCTGTTGAGGACGCGGAGGATTCGCGGAGAAAGTCCGGTGAACACCACCGTCACGCCAGCCCGTTGGGCAATTTGCCGCACCTTGAAGAAGGTCATCGCCGCCGAGGTGTCGACGCCATCGACGCCTTTGAAGTCGAGAATCAGGAAGCGCATCACATGGCGCACCGCCAGATCATGGCGAATCCGGTCCAACAGCGGGCTGGCCATGCCGAAGAAGATGAAACCGCGAAAGACGATGACGCGAATCGCCTCGCCCTGCTGGTCAAGAACCGTCTGCTCCTCCTCCGACCGTTGGAAGGTGCTGCGGAACTCAACGCCGCTCAGATCATGCTGGACGACGTCGACGCGGCTGTAATTGATGGCGAAATCCAGGCAGGCGCCGATGATGCCCGCCAGCATCCCGACGGTGAAGCCGAACAGGATCGTCACCACCAGGATGAGGATGATGAGCAGATACTCGCGAACCAGCAGGCGCGACCAGGATTCGACCAGCCACTCGTGCATCAACGTCGCGCCCAGCGAGAGCAGGAAGGCGCCCAGAACGATCTTCGGCAGATAGCCGACCAGGGTCGGCGCGACGAACAGAACGGCGGCGCACAGCGCGGCGACGATCAACCCGCTGACCCGCGTCACCGCCCCGGCGCGCAGAATGGTCAGGCTGCGCCCTGGCGACAGCAGCGCCAGATAACCGCCCGCCAGCGCCGTGACCAGATTGGCCAGCCCATGGCCGCGCAATTCCCGATCCAGATCCATGTCCTGGCCGGTGGCCACCTCCATGCCGGTGGCGCACAGCAAAATGGTGATGGCCGCCACCATCATGACCGCCGCCATTTCGCCAGCGTGGGACAGCAACAGCGCCCACTGAAAATTTTGGACGTTCAACAGATCCCAAGGGGGGAAGACGCGGATGTCGGTCAATCCCTGGAACAGCCAACCATCGGCCCGCGCGGTGGCCAGATCGACGCCGGACAAAGCGAGACCGGCGTAGACGGCGGCGATGTCGACGACGAGCAGCAGCGGCAGGGCCAGCGGATGACGGGAGCGTTTCATCACGGCGAAAAACAAGGCCGCCATGGCGACGGCCACCAGCAACTGAAGCGATGGCCCCTGGTCCAGCAAGCGGTGCAAACCAGCCAGAGTAAGGGGGGTGTTGGCGACGATTCCCAGCGCGCCGCTGGTCATCAGCCAACCCGTCGCCGCCAGAAAGCCGCCCATCACCGGAAAGGGCACGAAGCGCACCCAACGCCCCATGCGGAAGCTGCCCAGCAGATACAGCATCGCGCCGGTCGCCAGCGTGCTGATGAACAGCGCCAGCATGACGTGCGGCAGGACCATGCCGCCCAGGCCCATCTCGTTGAGTTGGGTCGCCAGCGCGGCGAGCATGATGGACAGGACGGAGGTCGTGTTGGAATCAGGACCGGCGACCGAGAAATAAAGGGAACTTATCAGGCTGACGATCAACGCGCCCAGAATCGCGGTGATGAGGGTGACGGCGACGCCATAAGGCAGATAGCCCTCCAGCGGCCCGGAAAACAGGAGGGCGGCGTACGAGGAGCCATAGGTGATGGAGATGAAGCCGGACAGCGCCCCACCAGACAGGTCGCCGATCAAGGCGTGCGAGGTCAGATAGGCGCCGATCCGGCGAAGAGGATCGGACGGCATCCAGCGCGGCGTTGCAGCCCCTGTGGCCCCGCCGTCCTGTTTCCGCCCTTCACGCTCTGTCATGCCGCCTCCCACACCATCCGACAACGGGTCGTCCGACTGGAGTTCCCGTTTTGGAGCCTTGTTGAGCGATGGCGGTGAAACCGCCCCCATGGGTCAACCGGCGCTTATTCAATTCGCCTGAAATGGACCTGATCGCATATTTTCCGAAAGGCTCGCGAGTATATTGTTATTCATATGTCTTTAAGGTAGTACCATGCAGCGTGTTGCACGTTCTATATGATTTCAGCACAGTCATCGCGATTCGAAGGATGAACGGTGTGTCACTCCGGTTGTCGATCAGACAGGCGTCCGATCCTGAGCGTGCCCGTGTCGCCAGCCTTGGTTTTTGGCGGGCGTATCTTCATTCGCACGATGAATGGATAATATTTATCAATATATCATGGGAAAAAAGAGAAAATCTGTAACAAAAGAAATTTGGTTGTGCGGCGGATGTTGCTCGCATACTCTGGTATTAATCGGATGACTGCGCAAGCAATATTCTGAATGGCGGCTTATGGGTGATGGAATGATTGGTAGTTCTGAAATAGGCCCATCAAATATTTTTGATTCTTCGGAATCGAGAATCGAATTCGACTCTTTGGGGCAGGTCGTCCTGGCCGCCGATTGCCTTTATGGCGTCCACACATGGCGGGCGGCGCGCAATTTTCCGGTATCAGGGCGTGGGCTGGCTCAAGAAGCGACTCTTCTGAACGCCCTGACCCGCGTCAAGGAGGCCGCCGCCCGAGCCAATCTTGCGCTTGGTCATCTGGCGCCCGATCAGGCGCAGGCGATCATCGACTCCTGCCGCGCGGTGTTGGACGGCGCGCATCGCGACGCCTTCGTCGTCGATCTGATGGAAGGGGCCGGCGGCACCTCCTGGAACATGAACGTCAACGAGGTTCTGGCCAATCTGGGGCTGCTTCGGCTTGGCCATCGACCGGGCGACTACCGCCATCTGCAACCCAACGATCACGTCAATCTCAGTCAATCCACCAACGACGTCGTGCCGACCGCCATTCAATTGGCGGCTTGGACCTATGGCGACGGGCTGGTCATCGCGTTGGGTCGACTGGCGGACGCGCTGGGTGAACGGGCGGTGGACTTTGCCGACGTGTTGCGTTTGGGCCGAACCTGCTTGCAGGACGCCCAGCCGATGACGCTGGGGCAGGCCTTTGGCGGATACGCCAGTCTGGTTCGTCGTCTGGCGCGGCAGGTGGGCGCGCTGTTGCCGGGTTTGGGCGCGGTTCCCTTGGGGGGAACCGCCATCGGCACCGGATTTGGCGCCGCGCCCGGCTTTCGGGATCGGGCGTTGGCCGAACTGTCCGATCTGACCGGACGCGCCTTGCGCGCGCCGGACGACGCGTTTGACGCGATGCAGAACGCGGACACGCTGTCCCGCCTGTCGGGCGAGTTGCGCACCGCCGCTCTGGCGCTGGCCAAGCTGGCCGGGGATTTCAGCCTGTTGGCGTCCGGTCCGGTCGGTGGTTTTGGCGAGGTGACGTTGCCGCCGGTGCAGTCCGGTTCCTCGATCATGCCGGGAAAGGTCAATCCGGTGATGCCGATGACCCTGTCGCAGATTGGCTTCGCGGTGGCCGGAAACGACGCCTGCGTCGCCATGGCGGCGCAGCAGGGGCAGTTGGAGATCAACGCCTTTGGCCCGGTGATCGCCAACCGCCTGTTTGAATCCTTCGCGTTGCTGATCCGTGGCGTCACCCTGTTCACCGACCAATGCGTGACGGGCCTGACCGCCAACCGGCAACGCTGCCTGGATCATCTGCTGGCGTCGGACGCGGTGGCCACCGGCTTGCTGCCCCGCGTCGGTTATGTCCAGGCGACGGAGCTGGTGAAAGGCGCGCGCCGCGCGGGCCAGCCCTTTCTCGACTCGTTGGAGCAGGCCGGGTTGCTGACCCGTGACGAGGCGCTTACCCTGATCCGCACCACGGCCATTGCCCGCAATCTTTGATACGAGAGAGGTTCCTCATGCTCTCCAGAATCGCCGCTTCCTTGCTTTTGCTGCTGCTGACGATCACGGCGGCCGTCGCGGGGGTTGACGATATCAAGGCGATCCAGGCGAAGGGCGTCCTTGTCGTCGGTGTGAAGGCCGACTACCGGCCCTGGGGGTTCATCGACCCGTCGGGGGACTTCGTCGGCATGGAAATTGACATGGCGAAGGAGATCGCCAAGCGTTTGGGCGTCCGCCTGGAAATGGTGCCCGTCACCACGGCCAACCGCATCGAGTTTTTGCGGCAGGGCCGCATCGATCTGATCCTGGCGACCATGTCGGACACCCCGGCCCGCCGTCAGGCGACGACGGTGATTGATCCGCCCTATTACGCGGGGGGCACCAACATCCTCGCCCGCAAATCGATGAACTTCCACCGCTGGCAGGATCTGCGCGGACGGCGCATCTGCGGCCTTCAGGGCGCCTACTACAACCGTCCGGTCGCGGAAAATTGGGGCGCGATCATCGTCGCCTTCCCTGGCGTGCCGGAGGCTTACATCGACCTGCTGGCGGGCAATTGCGACGCCTTCGTGCAGGACAGTTCGCTCATCGCGTCCGCTTTGGTCAGCGACAGCGCGAAATGGGCGGATTTTGAGATGCCGATGGAGACCTTTGGCGAACAGGCCTGGGTGATGGCGGTGTCGGCGGCCAATCGTGACGGCACGTTCGCCACCTTTCTGTCGCGGTTGAGCGTCGAATGGCACCGGACGGGACACTTGATCGAGCTGGAAAAAGTCTGGGGCATCCCGCCGTCCCCTTTCCTGAAAATGATGCACGAGAAGTTATAGGTCGTTGTTTTTCCGGAGCAGACTGGCATGAGCGGCGTTTGGGAATGGTTTGCTTGGTTGAATCAGGCGCACGGCATAAATCTGCCGGTGTTCTATGATTCCTATGACCGGCAACGCTTCTTCGCCGGTCTGCTGACCACGTTGGAATTGTCGGCGCTGAGCGTGGTCGCCAGCGTCGTCATCGGGCTGATCGGCGCGTGGCTGTTGGGCACCTCGTCGGTCATCGCCCGGCGGCTGGTGCATGGCTATGTTCACGCCTTCCGCAACACGCCGCCGTTGATTCAATTGTCATTTCTGTATTTCGCGGTGGGCAATCTGTTGCCGCGTCTGGAGGGGGCGGGCGGGAGCAGCCGTCCGCTTCTCGACGGGTTCGCTTGGGCCGTCATCACCCTGTCGCTGTTTGGCGGTTCTTTCAACGTCGAGATTTTCCGTTCCGGAATCGAGGCGGTTCCAGAATCCACCGTGGAGGCGGCGGAGGCGTTGGGGTTTGACCGTTGGCGCTTGTACCGTCATGTCGTTTTGCCGTTGGCGTTGCGGATCTGCTTGCCGGCGCTCAGCAACAATCTGGTCAATCTGGTGAAGACCTCCACTCTGGCTTACGCCATTGGCGTGCCGGAGCTGTTGTACGTCTCGGCGCAAGTCTGGTCGGACACCATGAATGTGCGGGAGATGATGAATCTTCTGCTGGTCGCCTATGTCGGCATTGTTGGCGCGCTGTCCTTTGGTCTGCGTCGGCTGGAGACGGCGTTGCGGGTGCCAGGCCTTGGCACGGTCGGGGGGCGGCTGTGAACGCTCTTCGGATTTCCGGCTGGTTGGGCGTCGGCTTGATTGGGCTGCTGCTGGTCAGCGTGCTGTTTGGCCAAGTCCAGGCGGCGGACGGATCGGCCAGTCTGTTGGCGACCATGTGGAAATGGGCGCCGCTGATCGGTCAAGGGTTTTTGCTGAACATCCTCATCAGCGTGCTGGCGATGGCGCTTGGCACCATCGCCGGGCTTGCGCTTGGGTTGGGGCAGATGTCGCTGGTCTGGCCGTTGCGGCACGCCGCGCGGATCGTGACTCAATTCTTCCGCAACGCGCCGTGGCTGGTTCTGCTGTTCTATTGCATTCTGCTGCTGCCCTATGAATTGCGGTTGGGCGATCTGGTGGTGGCGATGCCCGCCTGGATCAAGGCCACCGTCGGCCTTGCCCTGCCGGTGATGGGCAACGTGTCGGAGATCGTGCGCGGCGGGGTCCAGGCGTTGCCCCCGGCGCAGTGGGATTCCGCCGAATCGCTGGCCTTCAACCGGCGTCAGACATTGTGGATGGTGATCCTGCCGCAGGCGATCAAGCCGATGCTGCCGCCCTGGATGAATCTTTACGCGGTGCTGATTATGGCGACCCCGCTGGTGTCGGTGGTCGGGGTCGAGGAGGCGATGACCCTGACGCGCTTCGCCCTGTCCGCCGAAAACCGCAGCGAACTGTTGTTGCCGATGTATCTGGCGCTGCTGATCGCCTTCTTCGCCTATTGCTACCCCATCGCCCGCTGGACCGCCCGCCTGGAGCGCCGGTTTGCCGTCAAACTCTGAGGAGGTCCGTTGATGCTCGACACCATCGCCGAACGCCCGGCCCCACCCGCCGCCGCGCCCACCCGTCCGGCGGCGGCTCCGGCGGTCATGCTCGCCAACGTCCGCAAAAGCTTTGGAGCGACGCGGGTGCTGAACGGGGTGACGCTGTCGGTCAAACGGGGAGACGTCACCTGCGTGATCGGCCCGTCGGGGTCGGGCAAATCAACGCTTCTGCGCTGCATCAACGCGTTGACCCCGATTGATTCGGGAACGGTCGTCGTCGAAGGCATCGCGGTTCATGCCCCGGCGCTCGACAAGATCGCCTTGCGCCGCCGCGTCGGCATGGTGTTTCAGCAATACAATCTGTTCCCCCACAAGACGGCGCTGGAGAACGTCATGATGGCGCCGCTCCATGTTCTGCAAGAGGACCGGGAGGAGGTGGAGGCGCGGGCGGTCGCGTTGCTCACCAAGATTCGTTTGCTGGACAAGGCCCATTGCTACCCCGGCGCTCTGTCCGGCGGGCAACAGCAGCGCGTGGCGATCGCTCGCTCGCTGGCGATGCGGCCCACCATCATGCTGTTCGACGAAGTGACCGCCGCCCTGGATCCGGTGATGGTCAAAGAGGTTCTGTCTACCATCCGTGATCTGGCGGAGGAGGGCATCACCTGCATTCTGGTGACTCACGAAATGGGTTTCGCCCGCGAGGTCGCCGATCAGGTGTGCTTCACCGATCATGGAATCGTTGTGGAGGAAGGGCCGCCGGAGAAGATCTTCACCCAACCCGAGGATCCGCGCACTCGCGATTTCCTTGGCCATGTGACGTTCTAAACTGTGATTTTTTAGGGCTTTACGCCAGATTGCGCACGTCGGCGACGGGATCGCGTCCGAACGCGTCGCTCAACAGGTGGGCGAGCATGGTGGCGGCGCAGGCCTCCGGCGAGGTCAGGGCGTCGCTGTTCTTCAAGGAGACGAATCGCTCCCGCAGGACGAAGCGGTCCTCCGGCGTGGCGCGCAGGGTGGCCTGCATGTCGGTGTCCACCACCCCAGGGGCGACGCTGGCGATGCGCAGACCGGCGCGCGCGTCGGCGACGACGGCGCGGGCGTGGTGGTCCAGCGCGGCTTTGGTCGCGCCATAGACGCTCCACCCCGGATAGGCGCTGCGCCCCGCCCCGCTCGACACATGCAAAACCCGGCGGTCGGGCTGGCCGTCGGTGGCGGCGATGACGGCGTCGGTCAGCATCAGCGGCGCCGTGACGTTCAGCGCGACGGCCCGCGCGATGGCCGCCGGATCCAAGGTTCCAGCGGGACCGATCGGTTCCACCATCCCGGCGTTGTTGATGAGCAGAACCGGGCCAACGCCGGGACCGTTCAGAAAACGGTCAAGCGGTCCGCCCTTGACCGTCAAGGCGGCGACCGCGTCGGGGTTGGAAAGATCGACGGGGATCTGTTCCATACGCCCAGCCAGCGCCTCATTGCCCACGCGCGCCAGCCCCAGAACGGCGGCGCCCCGGTCGAGCAGAGCGGCGGCCAACGCCGCGCCAAGCCCACGGGAATGGCCGGTGACGATGGCTTTCATGGTGATGGTCCTATGGGAGCGTGTGGTTTCGGCGGAACTCCAGAAAGGTCGGCGATGCGGACGCCCGCGTCAAGCTTGGGCTGGCTGTGCGCCGCGCGTGAACGCCTCGGTCAGACGCTGGCGCACCGCCAACGCGGCGCGGGTGACGGCCCCGTCCGCCGCCTCGACCAGCCGGGTCATGCTGGCGAAGGAGTGGGGCAGGGATTCATACACCGACAAGGTGAACGGAACGTCGGCCGCCGCCAACCGTTCGGCCAGCCGCAGGCTGTCGTCGCGCAGGCAATCCAGACCGGCGGCCAGCAACAGAAGCGGCGGCAACCCTTTGAGATCGGCCAGCAGCGGCGCGGCGCGCGGGTCGCGGGTTGGTTCGGCGTGGCCGAGATACTGTTCCCAATACCAGCGCATCCGCGCCGTGGTCAGGCCATAACGGCCATCGCCAAAGCGGCGGTGCGACGGCGTGTGAAAATCATGCGCGAACATGCCGTAGAACAGCAGGCCAAAGGACACGCGCGGTTCGCCCGGCGCGCGGGCGGCCAGCGCGACCCCCAGCGCCAGATTGGCCCCGGCGGAATCGCCGCCGACGGCGACGCGCTCGCCGTCCAGTTCATGGGAGGCGCCATGGCGAGCCACCCAACGCAGCGCGGCCAAGGCCTCGTCATGTTGATGAGGGAAGCGGTGTTCGGGGGCCTTGCCATAGGCGACGGCGACCACAGCCGCGCCGCTGCGCAGGGCGAGCAGCCGCAGCAGCCGGTCGTGGGTGTCCACGCTGTTCACGGCGAAGCCGCCGCCGTGGAAATAGAGCAGCACCGGCAGCGGGCCGTCCTGTGTCGTTGGCGGGCGGTAGAGCCGCAGCCGCAAGGGTCCGACCGGCCCCTCGGCGACGATGTCGCGGACGGAAATGGGGGGCGCGTCCTGGTTCAAAAAGACATGGGCGCGCTCCGCCGTCGCGCGGGCCAGGGCGATGGGCATGGTCAAGGGATCCGCCGAAGCCAACCCCAACGCGGCCATCCGCTCGTGCAGGGCGGTGACTTGCGGGTCCAAACGGTCGAGCGCGAAAAGCTGATTGGTGTCCGGCATAACCCCATCCCCTTGATCGAGCGATCCATGGGCCAGACGCTACGCGGCCATATATCTACTGTCAATATAGATTATATATAGAATAAACAGCAAAATAATTTTGTTAAAAAATGACGCAGCCAAGATTCTGGCGGCGCGTCGCGGTCGCCAGAACAAGGGGCGGGCGGGGGCGGCGGAGAAACGGGCGGGAGGAGGGCGCGCGCCTCCCGTCCCATTGGGGTCAACGCACGCGGTGGCGCAGCGGGCGGACGTTGGTTTCTGTTTCCGCCGCTTCGGTTGGTCGAACTTTTTTCAGTTGAACGATGAACCGCTCGGCGCCGTTTTCCATCACGGCAATGCCGGTCAGCCCATGCGCCCAGTCGCACGGAACGACGTGAATCTCCTTGATGGTGGCGGTGCCGGCCGCAAGCTCGGCGCGGTCCAGCACAACGTCACCGACCCGGAACCCCAAATAGGCATCGATCAACATTCTGATTGGGTGTCCGTCTTCCGTTTCCGGGAGCCTCCCGGCAGGGGGCGTGATCCCGCGTGGTTCAACCTGGACTCCATCTTGCCACAGATTGCGCCACGCGCGACGCTTTCCCAAGCAGAATGGCGAAAGCGCAATTTTGTTTCAATGGGCGTGATGCGGGCGGCGTGGAAAATGTGGAAGCGGCCATCCGCGCGTGAGGGAGGGTGCGCGAATGGCCGCTTCCCTGGTTCCGGCCTGGACCATCGCGGCAGCGGCGACTGGGACGGGCCTGCCCATTCCCGGAGTGGGAGATGCGCGCCGGACCCTGAGTGGGGGTGTTCTACTCCGTCCTCCCAACCATGCGCGCCCCCTACCTTGGTTCAAAAATGCCCACAGATTGGGCAGTTCTGGCGCTGGGCGTTGTCGCTTCCCCCGCTGTTGCTTTAGGCTGCAAGCCGTGGAGATCCGGTGGTTGGCTGAGCCAACCATGGTCTCAAAAGAGGGCATAGGGGATGTCGCCGTGCAGAGTTGGCTGGTGTTGGCCGTGTCGGCGGCCTATCTGGGCGTGCTGTTCGCCATCGCCTGGTGGGGAGATCGGCGCGCCGCTGGTCGGGCAGGCGGCGGGCTGTTGTCGATGGGGTCGCGCTGGTCGGCGGTGTTCTACGCGTTGACCCTTGGCATCTACAACACTAGCTGGAGCTTTTACGGATCGGTTGGCCGCGCGTCGGTCAGCGGGGTGGATTTTCTGCCGATCTATCTGGGGCCGACCGTGCTGCTGTTGCTGGCCCGCCCCGTCTTCACCAAGACCATCGCCATCACCAAGGCGCAGAACGTCACCTCGATCGCCGATTTCATCGGCGCGCGCTATGGCAAAAGTCAGGCGGTGGCGGCGCTGGTGACTCTGACGGCGCTGATCGGCGTGCTGCCCTACATCGCCTTGCAACTGAAGGCCGTGGCGGCCAGCTTCGACGTGCTGACCGCCGCGACGCTGGAAGAGGCGGCGCGGATTCGCCCGGTGTGGGGCGACACCGCCTTCGCCGTGGCCCTGTCGATGGCGGTCTTCACCATTCTGTTCGGCGTCCGCCACATCAACGCCAGCGAGCATCATCGCGGCCTGATGCTGGCCATCGCCTTTGAAAGTCTGGTGAAGCTGACGGCCTTCCTCGCCGTGGCTCTCTTCATCGTCTTTGGCATGTTCGACGGCTTCGGCGATCTGCTGACCCGTCCACAGGCGGCGGCGCTGCTGACCCCGGATTTTCTGCACCCGACCTGGTGGTCGAACACGGTGATTTCGGTCATCGCCTTTCTCTGCCTGCCGCAGATGTTCCATGTCGTGACGGTGGAGAACGACAACCCCCGCCATGTCCGGGCCGCCGCCTGGATGTACCCGGCCTATCTGCTGGCGCTCAGCCTGTTGATGATTCCCATCGCGGTGGCCGGGCTGGTGACGTTCGGCGATGGGCGGATCAACCCCGACACCTTCATGATTACCCTGCCCATCGCCGCCGAGGCGGGGGCCTTCAGCCTGATGGCCTTCATCGGCGGGCTGTCGGCGGCGACCGGCATGGTCATCGTCGCGGCGGTGTCGCTCAGCACCATGCTGTGCAACGACGTGGTGATGCCGCTTCTGTTGAGCCGCCCGCGCTTCGCCGCCCGTGTCGGCAGCCGCGACATGGTGGGCGCGCTGTTGCTGGTGCGGCGGCTGTCGGTGGTCGGCATTCTGCTGCTGGCTTACGCCATGCATCGTTTGGTGGATCGCGACTACCCGTTGACGGTCATCGGGTTGCTGTCCTTCGTCGCGGTGGCGCAGTTCGGCCCGGCTTTTTTCGGCGCGCTGTATTGGCCGCGCGCCAATCGTGTCGGGGCGTTGGCCGGGTTGGGGGCTGGGTTTCTGTTGTGGGTCTACACGTTGCTGATCCCATCGATGACGCGGATCATTCCGGTGTCCGACGCCTTCCTCGACAACGGTCCTTGGGGGCTGAGTTGGTTGAAACCTCAGGCGCTGTTCGGCGTCGAGGGGATGGATCCGATTTCCCACGCCAGCTTGTGGAGCTTGTTGGTCAATCTGCTGGCCTTCGTCATTGGCTCCCTGCTGGCCCGGCCCAGCGCGGTGGAACGGACTCAAGCCATCGCCTATCTCGACGCCGTTTGTGACGATGGCGAGGAGGAGGAACGACGCCCGTCGGCCCGTTCGCTCGCCAAACTGGCTGACTTGCGGGCGCTGGCCATCCGTTTTGTCGGGCCGGAGCGCGGCAACGCCGCCTTTGACGGCTATGGCGTCGGGCGCGGCGGCGGGGCGGGGCCGGCGGATCTGGACGCTGTGCGATTCACGGAAAACCTGATCGCCGGGGCGGTGGGCGCGGCGTCCGCCCGCGTGGTGATGGCGGCGTCGCTGCAAGGCCGCGCCCTGTCGCGCGGCGACGCCATGGCGATGCTGGACGAGGCGTCGGAGGCGTTGCGCTTCAACCGCAAACTGCTGCAAACGACCTTGGAGAATGTTGGACAGGGAATTTGCGTGATCGACGCCGATTACCGGCTGGCGGCTTGGAATCACCGTTATCTGGAGCTGCTGGATCTGCCGCCCGACCGGGTGCGGGTCGGCGTTCCCTTCGCCGAATTGATCCGCTTCAACACCGAGCGCGGCGAGTATGACGCCGAGGATCTGAAGGCGCTGCTGGTCAACCGCGACACCACGACCATGGCGTGGCCCTACCGCTACGAGCGCCGCCGCCCCGACGGCACCGTGCTGGAGATCGCCTGCAACCCGATGCCGGAGGGCGGCTACGTCTCCACCTACACCGACGTGACCGAACGTTATCGCGCCGCCGAAGCGCTGCGCGAGGCCAACGAGAGCCTGGAGCGCCGGGTGCGCGAACGCACCGTCGCCCTGCAACAGGCCAAGGGCGAGGCGGAGGCCGCCAACGCCAGCAAGACGCGTTTCCTTGCCGCCGCCAGCCATGATCTGTTGCAGCCGCTCAACGCCGCCCGGCTGTTCGTGTCGGCGCTGGAGGAAAGCGTGCGCGGACCATTGCCGACCGGGCCGCAACGCGAGGCTGAGCGCGGCATGGTGGACAACGCGGCGGCGTCCTTGCGCTCCACCGAAATGCTGTTGGGCGGGTTGCTCGACATCTCGTCGCTGGACGCCGGGAACGTCCGGCCCAAGATCCGCGCCTTCGCCATCGGCGATTTGCTGAGCGGCCTCGCGGTGGAGTTTTCCGCCTTGGCGCAAGAGCGCGGCTTGACCTTGCGCGTGGTGTGTTGTGGGGCTGTGGTGCGTTCGGATCCGCAATTGCTGCGTCGGGTGTTGCAGAATTTCCTGTCCAACGCCATCCGCTACACGCCCAAAGGCCGGATTCTGCTGGGCTGCCGACGTCGTGGCGAGCATCTGCGGATTGAGGTGTGGGACAGCGGCCCCGGCATCCCCGAAAGCAAGCGGCGCGAGGTGTTTGAGGAGTTCCGCCGTCTGGGAACCGCCACCAGCGGCGGCGTGGCGGCGGACAAGGGGTTGGGCTTGGGGTTGGCCATCGTCGATCGCATCGCGACGCTGTTGGGCCATGCGGTGACGGTGCGGTCGACGTTCGGGCGCGGCACCGGCTTTTCCGTGGATGTGCCGGTGACGGAGCATCGCCCGATGCCGCTCAACCGACCCTCCGCCCCGCCCGCCGGGGTGCTGGCCGGTGGGTTGCTGGTGCTGTGCGTTGACAATGAAGACGCGATTCTGGCGGGCTTGCGGGCGTTGTTGGGGCAATGGGGCTGCCGGGTGGCGACGGCGTCGGACGTCGATGGAGCCTTGGCGGCTCTGGCGGGGATGGGCGAGACGCTTCCCGATGTGGTCTGCGTCGATTATCACATCGCCGAGGGGTTGACCGGCCTTGCCGTGCTGGAACGGTTGCGCGAACTGTGGGACCGTCCGGTGAAAGGGCTGCTGCTGACCGCCGACCGTTCCGAAGCCGTGCGGCTGGAGGCGGAACGCTGCGGCTGCGGGGTGATCTACAAGCCGGTGAAACCGGCCTCGCTGCGCCGCTTTCTCAACGGGGCGGCGCTGCAAACGGCGGCGGTCGCCGAATGAAAAGCCGGAACCGGACAAAAGCCGGACGGTCCAGCGTTAGGGGGAAACGACGGCATGAGCAGCGACAAAGAAACCACGACCACAACGACCGCGACCACGACCATCGTCATCGGCGACGACCATCCGCTGGTGCAGGCGGCCCTGCGCGACGCGCTGGGCCGGGCGATGCCGGAAGCCGCCGTGATCGAATGCCCGGATCTGGACGCCGTGATGGCGGCGGTGGCGGCCCGGCCCAACGCGGTTGATCTGGTGTTGCTCGACCTCAACATGCCGGGAACCCATGGCTTCGCCGGGTTGTTCCTGATGTTGGCCCATCACCCGACGGTGCCGGTCGCCATCCTGTCGGCGCTTCAGGACGCCGACACCATCCGCCGGGCGCTGGCCTATGGCGCGTCGGGCTACATCCCGAAATCGCTGTCAATGGCGGCGATGGCCGACGCGATCCGCGCCATTCTGGCGGGCGACGTGTGGGCGCCGCCGCTCAGCGCGCTCGACACCCCCGAAGCGGACGAGGCCGAAGCCGCCCGCCGCTTCGCCTCCCTCTCGCCGCAGCAGTTGCGCATCTTGACGATGATCGTCGACGGCAAGCTGAACAAGCAGATCGCCGGGGATCTGAACGTGTCGGAACAGACGGTCAAGGTCCATGTCTCCAGCATTCTGCGCAAGCTGAACGTGGTCAGCCGCACCCAGGCGGCGGTGGTGGCTGGGCGGCTGGCGGTGGACGGCGACGGGTTGCGGCCCTAAGTCTCAGGGCATTTGTTCCTCATTCGTACTCAACAGGCTGGTCCGGCGCGCGCGATGTTGCTAGAATGGGCGGGCGCGGATCGCCGCCGTTGGGTTGGGCGGGCGAACCGGGCCGGAGGTTTTGGCTGGGATGAGCGCGCCCTGTGTTTGCCGTGATTGCGCCGCCGCGTTTGACGGGGAGGCCGCGCGTTGCCCGAAATGCGACAGCCGCCGCCTGTTCCGTCACCCGGAACTGCATGATCTGACCATCGGCCATATTGATTGCGACAGCTTTTACGCCACGGTGGAAAAGCGCGACCGGCCAGAGCTGGCCAGCCGTCCGGTGATCGTCGGCGGCGACGACCATCGCGGGGTGGTCGCCGCCTGCTGCTACGTCGCCCGGATGTCGGGGGTGCGCTCGGCCATGACGATCCGCGAGGCGCTGGACCGCTGCCCCGACGCCACCATCATCCGGCCCGACATCGCCAAATACAAAGAGGTCGGCCACCGCGCCCGCGCGATCATGGAGGCCTTCACCCCGCTGGTCGAACCGATCAGCATCGACGAGGCCTATCTCGACCTGACCGGCGTTGAGGAGCGTCTGAGCGTCAGCCCGGCCCAGGCGCTGGTCGAGATCGTCCGTCGCTTTGAAAGCGAGTTGCGCATCACCGCGTCCATCGGCCTCAGCTACAACAAGCTGTTGGCCAAAATCGCATCCGACCTCGACAAGCCGCGCGGCTTTTCCGTGCTGGGCCGGGCCGACGCGGCGGCCTTTCTGGCGCCCAAGCGCGTCACCATCCTGTGGGGCGTCGGTCCGGCCTTGGAACGCAAGCTGTTCACCGACGGCGTCACCCGCGTCGGCGATCTTCAAGACAAGGACGAGCATTGGCTGGTCAAGCGTTATGGCGCGATGGGCCGGGTGCTGTTCAACTTCGCGCGCGGCGAGGATTCCCGCCGGGTTCAACCGGAATCGGTCAGCAAGAGCGTTTCGTCGGAAGAAACCTTCGATTGGGACGTCACCGCCTTGCCCGCGCTGACGCAGGAGCTTCGTCCGCTGGCCGCCAAGGTGTCACGCCGTTTGGAGCGCGAGGGGCTGTTGGGCCGCAGCGTGGTGCTGAAGCTGAAGACCAAGGATTTCCAACAGCTCACCCGTTCCCGCCGGGTTGAGCCGACCAGCGCCGCCGACGTCATTTTCGCCGCCGGGCTTTCCCTTTTGGAGCGCGAGGTGGACGGGCGCGCTTTCCGCCTGATCGGCATTGGATGCACGGATCTGGTCCACCCGGCGACCGATCCAGATCCGGAACTGGATCTGTTTGGTCACTGATTTGTCGCTATGGCCTATGCGACTTGGCTAGGCAGGGTCGCGCGGAACGCCACCTTGACGCTTGCCACGGCGCCCCCGATGATCCACAAACCGCGCTGGTTGCAATCTTGGCGGTGGGGGGTGAGCCTTAGCGTCATGGTTGCACGATCCATCTTGCCGTCCTGGCCTGGCCTGTGGCTTTCTCACTTGCGCGCGAGTCGGCCCTTGAGACTTCTGCTTTTGATCGGCGCGTTGGCCTTGACCGCCATCCTGGCGGCGACGGCCCAGTACATCCAGATTTTGCGCGACAAGGAAATCGACGGCGCCAAGCGCGAGTTGGCGACTCTCAATCTTTCCCTGTCTGAACAAACGGCGCGGGCGCTTCAAAGCGTCGATCTGGTGCTGACCAGCGTCATCGACCGGATGAAGACCGAAGAGATCGCCACGCCGGAGGATTTCGTCCGCCTGCGTTCTGACCAGGACACCTACGACCTGTTGAAGGCCAAGGCTTCGGTGGTGCCGCAGATCGACGCGGTGACGCTGATCGGGGCGGATGGACAACTGGTCAATTTCTCGCGTTTTTACCCGCCACCGGCCATCAGCGTGGCCGAACGCGATTACTTTCTGGCCCTGAAAGACCGCGACACCGACGAGCCGTTTCTCAGCCAGCCGGTGGAAAATCGCGGCAACGGCGCTTGGACCGTCTATCTGGCCCGCCGGGTCAGCGCGCCCGATGGCCGCTTTCTCGGGCTGGCGCTGGGGGCCATCGATCTCGATTATTTCCAGCGGCTCTATCGCGGCTTGCGGGTTGGCGACGCGACCAGCAGCATCAGCTTGTGGCGACGTGACGGCATCTTGTTGACCCGCCATCCGGCGCTGCCCGGGGTCGGCAAGCCGGTTGGTCAGCGCCTGTTCCTGGATGTGTTGTCAAAGGCCGAATCCGGGGTGTTCTTGGCCCCGGACGGGCTGGACGCTGGAACGCGGGTGGTGGCGACCCGCGCCGTTCAGACCTATCCGGTGGTGGTGAACGTCACCCGGACTTTGGCGGATGTGTTGGCGGGATGGCGATCCCAGGTCGCCACCATCGTCGTGGCCGGGCTGGTTGGGGCGCTGGCGGTGCTGTTGGCGTTGTGGGCGCTGGCCCGCCAGTTTTGGGCTTATGAGGCGACGACCCAGGCGCTGGCGGAGGCGCGGCAGGCGATGGAGGGGCGGGAGCAGGCCGAACAGGCGTTGCGGCAGGCTCAAAAAATGGAAGCCATCGGCCAGTTGACCGGCGGCGTCGCCCATGACTTCAACAATTTGCTTCAGGCCATCGGCATCAACCTGCACGTCATCGAAAGCCGCTGCCAGGATGAGCGGGTGGTCGGGCCGGTCCGCATGGCGCTTCAGGCGGTGGAACGCGGGGCGACGCTGACTCAGCATCTTCTGGCCTTTTCGCGTCGTCAGCAGCTTCGCCCGGCGATCGTCGATGTGGACGCGCTGACCGCGCGGGTGGCGGCGTTGCTGGAACGGACGCTCGGCGGCGCGGTTCGGGTGGAACGCTGGTCGGCGCCCGGCCTGTGGCCGGTGATGATCGACGCCAACCAGTTGGAAATGGCGCTGCTCAATCTGGCCATCAACGGGCGTGACGCCATGCCCGACGGCGGCGTCTTGACCATCACCGCGACCAACCGGACGGTCGGCGAGTTGTCGGTCGCTGGTTTGCCGTCGGGTGACTGCGTCGCCATCGCCGTTCGCGACACCGGGACGGGCATGACGCCCGAGGTGGCGGCCCGCGCCTTTGAACCTTTTTTCACCACCAAGGAGGTTGGGCGCGGCACCGGCCTGGGTCTCAGCATGGTGCATGGGTTGGCCACCCAATCCGGCGGCGGCGTGGCGATTGACAGCCAACCCGGTCATGGAACCACGGTGACGTTGTTCCTGCCGCGCGCGGCGGCCAAAGTGACGGCGCTTTCTCCTGCGCCAGCGCGGGCGCTGGTGGGCCAGGCGGCGAGCCTCTGCTCGATCCTCTTGGTGGACGATGAGGATCTGGTGCGCGGCGCCACCGCCGATTTTCTGACACAGGCGGGTTTTGCCGTGCAAGAGGCGGCGGACGCGGAAACCGCGCTTGGCTTGCTTGACCAGGGATCGCCGGTTGACGTCATCGTCACCGACCATATGATGCCAGGAATGAACGGGTTGGACATGGTCCGCGCCATCCGGGCGCGCAACAACCCCATTCCCATTTTGATGGTCACGGGTTACGCCGAGGAGTTGATGGCGGAGGTGGTGGATGTGGCCGATGGTTTGTCGCTGCTGGCCAAGCCGGTGATGCCGCAGAGCTTGGTTCGTTCCATCCGATCCATGACGGCGATGAATTCGGCGGCTTGATGGGCGTGACGCGGCGGTTGCGGATTCGGGTGCGCGGGCAGGTCCAGGGGGTGGGGTTTCGCCCGCAAGTCCACGCGCTGGCTCTGCGTTTCGGTCTGACCGGCTGGGTACGCAACGACGTTGAGGGCGTGCTGATCGAGGGGCAAGGGGATGAGACCGCCGCTTTCCTCGAAACCCTGACGGTTGAGGTCCCGCCGCTCGCCCGCATCGACGCGGTGGAAACGGTCGAATGTCCTTTGCTGGTGGGTGAGATTGGCTTCGCCATCCGCGCCAGCGACGCCAGCGGGATGGTCGCCACCGGCGTGGCCGCCGACGCCGCCGTCTGTCCGGCCTGTCTGGCCGAACTGTTCGATCCCGCCGACCGACGGCATCGCTACGCTTTTTTGAACTGCGCCCATTGCGGCCCGCGCTTCACCATCACCCGCCGCTTGCCCTACGACCGACCGCAAACGGCGCTGGCGGGCTTTCCGCTCTGCCCGGCTTGCGCGTCGGAGTATGACGACCCGACCGACCGGCGCTTTCACGCTCAACCCACCGCCTGCCCGGACTGCGGCCCCCGGCTGTCCTGCCCGCCGGAGGTCATTCTCGACCATCTCCGCGCCGGGCGCGTCGTCGCGCTGAAAGGGTTGGGCGGCTTTCATCTGGTTTGCGACGCGGCGCAGGGCGACACGGTGGAGCGCTTGCGCCGGGTCAAGCAACGCAACGGCAAGCCCTTCGCCCTGATGGTCGCCAACGCCGCTTCCGCCGCCCGTTTCGTCGTCTTGTCGGGGGAGGAGCGCGCCCTGTTGACCGGCCACGCGCGCCCCATCCTGTTGGCCCAACGGCGTGACGACGGTCCAACATTGGCCCCCGGCGTCGCCCCCGATCTGGCGTGGTTGGGCGTCATGCTGCCCTACACGCCGTTGCATCATCTCTTGTTCCACGAGGCGGCGGGGCGACCCGTTGGAACGGAGTGGTTGGAAAACCCACAGGATTTGGCCCTGGTGATGACCTCGGCCAACCCCGGCGGCGAACCGCTGGTCATCGACAACGACGAGGCGCGGGCGCGGTTGGGCGGCATCGCCGACGTCATCGTCGATCATGACCGGCCCATCATCGTCCGCGCCGACGATTCGGTGGTGCGCTGGCTGGCTGGCGCCCCCGCCGTGCTCCGCCGGGGCCGTGGGCGGGTTCCTGAACCAATCCGGCTGGCCCATTCGGTTCCGCCGATTTTGGCGGTTGGCGGTCATTTGAAGGCCGCTGTTTGCGTGACGCGGGGGAGCGAGGCGTTCCTGTCGCAGCACATCGGCGACCTCGACAACGCCGCGACCATTGGTTTTTTCGAGGAGACGGTCGGCCATCTGCTGCATCTGCTGGGGGTGGCGCCGACAGTGGTCGCCCACGACGCCCACCCTGATTTTCCCAGCACCCGCTTTGCCGAGCGCTTGGGCCTTCCGGTCGTGGCGGTGCAGCATCATCACGCCCATCTCGCCGCCGTGTTGGCCGAACACCGGGTGACGGAACCGACGCTTGGCTTGGCGCTCGACGGCTTCGGGTTGGGGCCGGGGGGCGAATCCTGGGGCGGGGAATTGCTGCGGATCGACGGTGGGGCGTTCGCCCGGCTTGGGCGGCTGGCCCGACTGGCCCAACCCGGCGGCGACGTCGCCGCCCGGCAGCCCTGGCGGATGGCGGCGGCGGCCTTGGCGCGGATGGGCCGGGCGGAGGAGATTCCCGTCCGCTTCGCCGCCCACGGCCCGGCGGAGGGCGTGAGGCGGATGATCGAGCGGGGGATCAACGCGCCGCTGACCAGCTCTTGCGGGCGCTGGTTCGACGCGGCATGCGGCATCCTCGGCGTGCGTCCGCTGGCTGGGTTCGAGGGCGAGGCGCCGATGGTGCTGGAATCGCTGGTCCGTCGCCCGCGCGTCGCCGAGGGGGTTTGGAGCGTTCGCGACGGCGTGCTCGACCTCACCCCCCTGCTGGAACGCCTGTTGACGGCGACCGACGCGACAGAGGGGGCGGAGCTGTTCCACGGAACCTTGGTCGCCGCGTTGATCGCCTGGACGCTGCCGGAGTTGCAAGCGCGCGGGGAGCGGCGGGTCGCGCTGTCGGGCGGCTGCCTGATGAACGGCGTGCTGGCGGCGGGACTGCTGGACGGCTTCGCCGCCGCCGGGGTGGAGGCGCTGCTGCCGCGTCAGGCCCCGGCCAACGATGGTGGTCTGGCCCTGGGGCAAGCTTGGGTCGCGGCGCTGACCCTGTGAGGGCTGCGGTTGCGGTGGCGGGGCGGACAGCCCATATGTTGCGTTCCTATGAATTTGGAAAGTGACGGTGTTCGTCATGGGTGTGGTCAACGAGGGACGCCGGGCGGCGTTGGGAACGATGGTCGCGGTGGCGGCGCTGCTGTGGACGGCCAACGTCCCGGCCCGGGCCGAAACCGCGTCAACCGCCGGGGCGGAACTGGCGGCGAAAACCTGCGCCACGCTGACCGCGCGGGTCGATGAGATCCCTGGTTCGGGATCGGTGTTTCTGCGCAGCTACGACAACGCCTTCGCCGCCGGGCCGACCTCGGAACCGGCGTTGTCCATCGCCGCCTTCACCTACGACAACGCGCTGGCCGTCATCGCGCTGCACGCCTGCGGTCAGCGCGGGCAGGCGTTGCGGATCGGCGAGGCGCTGTTGGACGCGGCCAATCTTGACCGCGCCGGGCGCAAAGGGCGGCTGCGCAACACCTACCGCGCGGGTGCGCAAAAGCAGCGTCCGATTCCGCCGATGGGCTGGTGGGACGTGGTGGAAAACCGCTGGCTGGAGGACCCCTATCAGGTCGGCACCGCCACCGGCAACGTCGCCTGGGCCGGGCTGGCCCTGCTGACTATGGCCGAGGCCACCGGCGAAAAGCGCTTCCGCGACGGGGCGGCGGGGTTGGCCCGCTGGGTGGTGGAGCACGCCGCCGACCCGCGCGGGCCGGGCGGCTTCAACGGTGGGGTGCAGGGTTTCGACAACGCGCCGCAAGCGCTGACCTGGAAGGCGACGGAGCACAACACCGATCTGGTCGCCCTGTTCGACCGGCTGGGCGGCGGCGGCGAATGGGCGGCCCCGGCCAAGGCGGCGCGCGGTTTCCTGGACGCGCTGTGGACGGCGGGCGGCGATCACTTCCCCGTCGGCGCCATGCCGGACGGGGTGACGGTCAGCCGCGCCACCTCCGGCTTGGACGCCCAGCTCTGGCCGCTGCTGCTGCGCGACGCGCCGACGGGCTGGCGGGCGGCGCTGGCCTACGCCGAACGCGCCCATGGGGTGGAGGGCGGTTTCGACTTCAACGACGACCGCGATGGCGTGTGGGTGGAGGGCACGGCGCAAGCGGCGCTGGCCTACCGCGCGGTGGGGCGCAAGGCCGACGCCGACCGGCTGTTCGCCGATCTCTTGCAGGACGTCAGCCCCGGCGGCTTCCTGTGGGCGACCCGCTCAGCGGTGCTGACCACCGGTCTCGCCATCGGGCCGGAGAGCAAGACCGCCGATTTCCTTTATTACCGCCGCCCGCATCTGGGGGCCACCGCCTGGGCGGCGCTGGCCGCCCAAGGCTGGAACCCCTTCACCGGCGTGCGGCTTCCCTAACGGCTTTGTCCGGTTACGGCGTCGCCGACGGCGGCGACGCAGCGGGCGGCAGGGGCGGGGCGTTGGACGGCGGATTGTGCGTCGGCGTGGCTGGCATGGTTGTGGTCGGCGGGGCGGCGTTGGGCAGGGCGGCGTTGGGCAACGGCGCGGTCGGTTGTTGCGGCGCGGCCTCCCGCGCTGTGGTCGTCGTCGGCTTGGCGTCGTCGGCGGTGTTCAGGATGACCGGCAGGCCGTCGCGTCCGCCGATGATGATCGTCTTGGCGTTGGTGGAATCGGCGAAGGCGCGCGTCGCCTCGATGCCGCGCAGGCGCAGATATTCCGGCGTGATGGTGTGGGCGACGGTTTCCTGGAAATCGCGGATGCCCTCGGCCTCGATCCGCTTCCGGTCCCGCTCCTTGGCCTCGCGGGCGACGCGGAAGTCATACTCCTGCATGATCTGTTGTTGTTCCATCTTGCGGTCGATGGCCTGACGGACCAGCGGCGGCAGGGCGATGCCGCTGACCAGCACATCCTCCACCCGGATCATCGCTTCGCCCGCATGTTCCGGCGCGATGTCGTATTCGTCGGGGGGAACCGGAAAATTCCGGCGCGCGTGGGTCAGCAGGAAATTCTGAATGTCGGCGCGGTCAAAGGAATAAAAGGTCTCCGGGTTGCGTTCCGAAATGAACTCGTACACCAGGCTGGCGATTTTGGGATGAACCAAGGTTTCGGCGTAGGCCGGTCCGGTCAATTTGTGCAAGAGACCGGCGGCGGGCGGGTTGACGCGGTAACGCACCGCCACCTCCACCGTCAACGCCATGCCGTTGGCCGACACCGCTTCGTATTTGCGGCTGTCGTTGCGCAGGCGCACATCGTAGAGGGTCACGATGTCCCACGGAAAAATGATGTGCATGCCTTCCTTGAAGACACGCTCGGTCACGGTGCCGCCAAAAAAACGCAGCCACAACACGCCGACGTGACCGGCCGGCACCTCGATGAACATCGACGGGCCAAGCGCGAACAGCGCCATCAGCATGGTCAGAATCAGCGCGTAAAAGGAAATGGCGTGCCGCGTCATCCACAACCGGGCGCGCTGTAGGGCGGATGGGTGGTGGGGGGCCAAATCGATGGTGGTCGTCATCAGGATCTCAGCGACAGGATCTTGTCGCGCAACCGGGCGCTGGGCCGTCCAACCGCCTGGATGACGAAATCAACCAGCGGCGTCAGGAACAGGGCCAGCAGGAAATGCCCCATGAACCCGAACACGGTGTTGCGCCCCATGACGCCGCAAACCACGCAGGCGGCGACGTACAGGCCAGAAAAGATGATCGGCATGGTCCGGGCCTCAAGAAAAATCAGGCGTTGCTCAGACGTCGCGCGGGACGACGCGCCGGGTGGGCTGGGGGGGGGCTGGGGCGGAGACGCCGAAACGGCCCCTCCGCCCCTGTCCTCCTAGCACGGATCAGGCCGCGACGGCGTCGGGAACCGGGTCAGGAACCACGCCCTTGCGGCGGCGCAGCTCGTCATACTTCTCGCGGAAATATGTTTTCACCTTCTCCGGGTCGAAGGTCAGGAAGGTGCCGCCCGAGGCGAAATGCTGCTGGAACACCTTGCCAAGGGCGTAGGTGAAGGCGGCGTTGAACAGCGGCTGCGTGGCGAAGCGCGTGACCGCGCCGACCACCGGCACGCTGCGCAGCGCCGCGTTGACCGCCGCCGAACCCAGGACGCCGCCGCCCAACAGGGCCGGGGTGACGCTGGCCAGCAGGGTTCCCACCGCCGAACGGCCGATGTCGGCGCGGAAGCTGACGCCATAGACGTCCGACAGCTCTTTCAACAGACGGAGCTGAACGACGGCCACGGCGGCGGTGTCCACGAAGGCCACGGGGATGACCCCGGCGGCGGCCGACAGCAGCACATGGTTGCGGATGATGGTGTGGGCGTGACGCTCACGCTCGCTCTCAACGGTGGCTTCGGCGGCGACCGCTTCTGAAACCGTCGCGTCCGGGGCGGCTTCCGAAGCGGTTTCGGCGGCGCCCTCCGTCACGACCGGGGCGGTCGGGGCGGTGGACGGCTCAACCACCGGATCCGGCGTGATCGGCGGGGCGCCGTCGCCGGTCGGGGGGTCTTTCTTAATGACCATCGGTTGGTGCTCCCAAAAAAGCATCGCTAAAGACCGTGCGCCGAACCGGCGCGCGGCGTGTGACGGCCCCAAGGGGACGGCCCGGGTTGAAACGCCGACGGTTGGAACCGGCGGAGTCTTGATATGGGCTAACGAATGAACACGTCATCGTCAAATCGGCAACAGCGCAATCAGAGAAGGGGATGGAGGATCCAATCCCATAAGATGAAAAATTGGAAAACTCTACAATTTCAAATCTTTGCTCGATTGGGAGAAAATGATCGCCGGGCAAGGCGTCGACGGCGACCGTGTCCTGGGGCGCCGGATGGAAACCTTGCGGCCAGGGAGAGCGGATCATGCCTCGCCTCCGTTTTGCGCCGAAGCGGGGCCGACGCGCCCGGCTTCGATCCGGCCCTCGTTCATGTGGTACACGCGGTCGGCCAACCCGAACCAACGGTCGTCGTGGGTGACGCAGATGACGATTTTTCCCTTGGCCTTCATCTCGGGCAGCAGCTCTTCGTAAAAGACGCGGCGGAAATGGGGATCCTGGTCGGCGGCCCATTCGTCGAGGACGATGACCGGCTTGTCCTCCATCTGGGCGACGACCAGGGCCAGTCGCTTGCGCTGGCCGGTGGAGAGATCGACGGTGGTGAAGGCCCCATCCTGAACGTTGGCCTTGTCCTGCATCTCCAACCGCTCCAGCAGGGCGCGCGCGCGGGCCGGGTCGGGATCGGCGACGCCGTAGAGCCGCCGCGACAGGTGATAGTCGGAGAAAATCGCCGAAATCTGGTCGCGGTAGCTTTGCATCCGCTCCGGCTCCACCGGCTCGCCGTCGGCCAGCAGGCCGCCGCCGCTGAGCGGCATCAGCCCGGTCAGCAGCCGCAGCATGGTCGATTTGCCCGACCCGTTGCCGCCGGTGACGAAGGCGATCTCCCCGGCGTGGAACTCCGCCGACAGCGGCCCGACCGAAAAGATCGGGTTCCCCGCCGCGTCGGCGTAGGAAAAGCTGGCGTTGCGCAACGCGATCCGCTGCGGCGGCTGGTCGAGCGCGCGGGCGGTCTCGTCGGGGGAATCGCCCGCCGCCGTGCTCAGCAGCGTCGCCATGCTTTCGATGTTGGCCAGGGCGAATTCGGTCTGCGTCACCAGCGGGGTGACGTGGGCCAGCGTGCCGACCGGCCCGACGATGAACAGCGCCGCCATGGTGGCCGGGACCACCACCTCGTGATAGCTGGTGGTGAACAGCGGCACGACGAAGACCATCAAGCCGACCAGCACGTAAAACAGGGCCTGGAGCAGGGCGAATTCGCGGCCCCACTGCGCCTTCATGCCGGTGTTGACCCGCCGCGCGGTGTCCGAGGCGTGGGCGAGATCGTCGATCACCCCGTCGGCCCGCCGCACGCTCATCCGCACCTCTTTGAAGCCGCGCAACAGGTCGGTCAGCCCGTTGAAGACGGCCATCTCCGCCCCCATCGCCGCCCGCATCGCTTGGCCAAGCGCCGCCATCCGCGAAAAGCGCAACGCCACGGCGAACCCGGCGAAGCCGAAGGCCATCACGCAGGCGATGGGCGACAGCCACGCCAGATAAAGGGCGAGGAAGACCAGCATCGTCGCTTGCTGCCCGCCGATCACCAGCATCGGCAGGGTGCGGGCCAGCGTTTGGGTGTCTTGCGTCAAGGCGCCGTGCAGGGCGGCGCGGCCCACCCGTTCGACCGTCACCAGATCGGCCCGGCGCACCGCGTCGAACAGGCGCACGCGCAGCCGGTGGATCAGCCCCTCGACGTCCTGCGAGGCGGTGACGAGCACGTAATTGTGGGTCACGCCGAACAGGGTGATGGTGACGGCGAACAGCAGCAGCAGGCGGACGCTGAGCGTCCCCTTGGCCGCGTCCTTGGCGGCGAGATCGACGACCCAGAGAAGGACCGAGGTGGACAGCGCCGACAGCGCGGTCATGATCGCCAGCGACCGCAGATTTTGCGGAATTTCCTGCCGGATCAGACGGATCAGCCTCACGCGGCGCCTCCTTGCGGGATCGCCAATTCGCTCAAACGGCCTTCCTCCATGTGCAGGCGGCGGTCGGCGACGTCGAAATAATGATCGTCATGGGTGACGGCGATGATGGTCAGGCCGCGCCGTTTCAGCTCCGGCACGATCTCGCGGTAGAATTTCAGGCGGAAATGCGGATCTTGATCGGCGGCCCATTCGTCCAGGATCAGAATCGGCTTTTTCTCCAGGATGGCGGCGACGAGCCCCAGCCGCTTGCGCTGCCCGGCGGACAGGTCGCGCCGTCCGAAACGGTCGCCCTCCACGGCGGTGACGCGCTCCATCTCCATCCAGCGCATCAGGGCGTCGGCCTCGGCCCGGTCGGGGCGATCCATGCCGTAGAGGCGGGCGAACAGGTGGAAATCGGCGAAGACGGTGGCCATCAGGGCGCGGTAGGCCGTCTGACGGCCCGGCCCGACGTCCACGCCATCCACCGTCAACCGCCCGCGCAAGGGGTGATAGAGGCCGGTCAGCAGCTTGATGAAGGTCGATTTGCCCGACCCGTTGCCGCCGGTGACGAAAATCGTCTCGCCGCGCCGGATGGTCAGGTCGAAGGGACCGACGGCGAAGCTTTGCTCCCCCGCCGGGGCGGGAAAGGCGAATTCGATCCCCTCCAGGCGGATCTCCTGGAAATCCTCGGGCACCGGCAGGGGCGGGGCGCCAGCCCCCGGTTCGGCCAGCCCGTCCAACTGGCTTTCCAGTTCGATCATCCGCCCGGCGGCGGACTCCGCCGCGCCCATCACCGCCATCGACTGCATCAGCCCGAACACCGGCGAGGCCATGAACAGGATCGCCGCCGTCACCTTCACCACCTCCTGCCCGAAGGCGGAGGAGTAGTTGGGGACGACGAAAACCACCATGCCCAGCATCATGTTGAAAGCGGTTTCGCCAAAGACGAACTGTTGCCAGCCGTGGAGATGCACCTCGTTGCGGGCGGTGGTGGTGGTCGCCGACACGCGGTCGAAGGTGGCGTTGAGGTCGCGGCTGCGGGCGCTGTTCAGCCGCTGCTCCTTGAAGCCGTCGAACAGGTCCGACACGCTTTCAAACAAGCCGGCCTCTTGGGCGTTCAACGCCTCCTGCCGCTCGTTCAGCGCGCGGCCAAGCTTGATGTAGCTGACCGCGCCGACGCTCATCAGCACGCCGATCAGCAGGAAGGCCAAGGGCGACAGGATGGCGATGTAGACCAGCACGGCGACGATCATCAGGGCCGAGCGCAGCGACAGCGCCAGAAACTGCGAATTCATCGAAATGACTTGGCAGCTCTGGGTGATGCTCTCGAACAGCGGGGTTTCGCCGAAACGCTCCAGCTTCCACAGGTCGGCGTGGCGCAGCCGGTCGAGCAGCCGCATGCGCAGGCCGTCGATGGCCTCCTCGATGTCGGCCCCCATGCGGCTGACCATCCAGCTTTCCGACGCGGTGTAGAGCAGCACGCAGACGACGAACAGCGCCGCCATCCACAGATTGACGACGTCGCTTTTGTTGTCGGCGATCTGCTGCGCCGCCTTGTTGACGACGGCCAGCACCACGGCGCTGCTGAGCGCCGAGGCCGCCGCGCCGACCACCAGACGCCGCAACGGCAGCGGCCCCAACCGGGCCAGCAACAGCGCGACGTTCATCGCGCCGCCTTCGGGGCGGCAAGGCCCCGTTTGCGCGCCCAATCACCCATTGACCGCATCCAACCAGCTCCGCAGACACTTCGCCAGTTCGTCCAGCCAGGGTTTGACCAGCATTTGACCGTGGGTGCCTTCCATCCAGCGGAGAGTCACCCCGCCCGACGGCAACGGCCCCCAGCCGTTCAGCGGGTCGCCGGACACGCCGGGCGCCTGCTTGGTCTCGACCTTCGGACGAACGAGCAGCAGCTTGCCATCGAAGCGGCGCGGGCGATAGCGCACGGCGGCCAAGCCGTTGTTTTGGAACAGCGCCATCAGGCGGCGCATCCCGGCGCGGTCCATGCCGTCGGGCAGAAAATGGCCGCCTTTGCCGCGTTCCAGGATCAGGTCGAGCCGCTGTTCGGGCGTCAGCGGGCGCAGGGTTTCGGCGTCGAACAGGCCCATTTCGTCGAACAGGGCGGCCAGATAGTCCGACTCGTCCTTGCGCAGCAGGTCGCGCACCACGTCGGGAATCGCCACGCCGTCCAGCACGACCACGGCGCGGACGTCCACGCCCGCCCGCTGCAACTGGCACGCCGCCTCCCAGGCCAGCAAGCCGCCGAAGCTCCAGCCCGCCACCGCCACCGGCCCGTTGGGAACGACGCCCTTGGCGGCGGCGAGATAGGCGGCGACCATCGCCTCGACCGAGGCGTGGAGCGGCTGGCCCTCCTCCAGGCCATAGCTTTGCACCATGTAGACCGGCTGGTCGGGGCCAAGCGCCTCGGCCAATTCCCGGTAACACAGCACGTTGCCGCCGACCGGGTGGAAGCACAGCAGCGGCACGCGGGCGCCGCCCGCGTTGACGGCGACGACCGGATGCCAATCCGACTCGCCGCCGCGCCGTTCGATCAGCGCCGCCATGCTGGCGATGGTCGGGCTGGTGAACAGCTCGGCCAGCGGCAGACGGACGCCGAATTCCTGCTCCGCCGCCGCCAGCAGCCGCACCGCCAGCACGCTGTGACCGCCCATGGCGAAGAAATCATCCTCGCCATCCTCGACCGGGATCTCAAGGATGCGGGTCCACAGCGCCGCCAACCGCTTTTCGGCGTCGGTGGCCAGCGGGCGGCGGGTCCGGTTCGGGTGGGCGTTGAGTTCGGCGGGCGGCGGCAGACGGCGCTCGTCGAGCTTGCCGTTCGGCGTCATCGGCAAATCGTCGATGGCGACCAGCCAGGACGGGATCATCCAGGCGGGCATGGCGGCGTCCAGATCGGCGCGCGCCTGCGCCGGGTCGAAGCCCGGACGCGGCACGACATAGGCGACCAGCAGCTTGTCGCCGTCGCCGCGCGGGTCGGCGGCGACCACGGCGACGCGCCCGACCAGCGGATGGGCGGCGAGCTTGGCCTCCACCTCGCCCAGTTCGACGCGGTAGCCGCGAATCTTGACCTGCCGGTCCTCGCGCCCCAGGAATTGCAGCAGCCCGTTCGACAGGCGGCGGGCCATGTCGCCGGTGCGATACCAGCGTTCCCCGGCCTCGTCGGTGACGAAACGGCTGGCGGTTTGCGCCGCGTCGTTCAGATAGCCGCGTGCCAGCCCGTGCCCGCCGATGCGGATTTCGCCCGGCACGCCGTCCGGCACCGACCGCCCGGCCCCGTCGGTCAGGTTGACCAGGATGTTGTCGAGCGGCAGGCCGATGGGCGGGGGCAGATGCTCGGCCCAATTGACGGCGGTCATGATGTGCTGGGTGGCGCAGACGCAGCTTTCGGTCGGGCCATATTGGTTGACGATTTTCAGGTCGCCGTGGGCGGGCAGGCTGTAGAGGCGGCGCAGCATCTCGGCCTTCACCGGCTCTCCGCCCAAAATGGCCAGCCGGACCGACGTCGCCGTTCCGCTGTCGTGCCAGTGATCGACCAGCATGGCGAACAGGCTGGGGGTGCCGTCGCAGACGTCCAGTTCGTGCGCCTCGATGAAGGCATGCAGGCGGGCGGGGTCGCGGCGCGTCTCTTCGCCGGGGATGTGCAGGGCGTGGCCGTTGAGCAGCGCCGTGCCGATGGAATGCATCGACCCGTCGAAGGCGAAGGCGAAAATACAGTTCAGCGCCAGTTGATCGCCTTGCCCCAGCGGCTCGTACAGCGTCCGTTCGATGGCGTCGGCCAGATTGACCAGCGGGGCGTGCTCCACCAGAACGCCCTTGGGCGTTCCCGTGGTGCCGCTGGTGAAGATGACATAGGCGCCCTGGTCGGGCGTGATCGTGACGGCGGGTGGGCTGTCCGGCAGGCTGTCGAGCGCGCGGCGCCCGTCGAGATGGCGGCAGGGCTGCGCGCCCTCGCCCCGGCCATCCAGGCGGATGACCAGATCGAAGCCGTAGGGGGCGGGGTCGAAGCCCGGCGCGTCGATGGCGGAGAATTCCAGCGAGGGCTTTTCCGCCCGCTTGGCCGCCCAATCGCGGAAGAAGGCGGGGGGAACAAAGAAATCATCGCTGAAATCCAGGCGCGTCGCGTAACCCTGCCCGGCGTGGTCGCGGGCGAAGGCGGCCAGATCGGCGAGATAATCGTCCTTACGCTCCAGATTCCACAGGCTGCCGAGGAACAGCGACCCGCCCGGCGCCAGCAGCGTCACCGCCTTGTCGAGAATGTCGGCGAGGTAGCCGAAGCCGGGGAAGCTTTCGATCACGCTGTTGAAGACGATCAGATCCAGGCTGCCCGGCTCCAACAGGTCGATGTCGTGCGAGGTCAGATGACGCCCGGCGACGTGGGCCAGCCCCAGCTTGCGGGCGTTGGCCTCCACCCGCTCGGCGTTCAGGCGGCTGATGTCCGACGCGATGTAGGATCCGCACAGCGGCGCGACGTGCCGCATGGTGAAGCCCGACGCGCAGCCGACCTCCAGCACGCGCGACGACGGGGTCAGCAGCGGCGCGGTCTTGGCCCGCGCGTTGGCCCCGAAGGCGGCCAGCGCCTCGCCCGGAATCGGCAGCCCGGTGAAGGCGCTTTTCCAGCCGCCCGCCCCGGCGTCGTCGGCCTGCTCCCCGGCCAGATGGTCCCACAGCTCGGTGGACATCATCACGCCCGGCGCTTCGATCACCCGCTCGGCGTCGTCGGCGTCCAGGCACAGGCCGTGGCGCAGGGTTGGGCAGCGCCATTGCAGGCTGCGCAGGTCGCCCAGCGCGGCGGCCTCGGTGACGACGGCCTCGACCCCGGCGGCGTCGATCAGGGCGCGGCGGCGGCTGAGCGGTTGGGTGGGGTCGAGCGGGACATAGACGCAACCCGCCTTCATGACGCCGACCATGGCGGCGAGCGCGCCGCGCTGGCGGCCCATCATCACGCCGACGCGGGTCTCGCGCGCCAGCCCTTCGCGGGTCAGCCATTGGGCGATGCGGTTGGACCACAGGTCGAGCGCGCGGTAGCTGGTCGATCCAACCTCGTCCACCAGGGCCGGGGCGTCGGGACGCCGGGCGGCCCAGGCGGCGACGCGCGAAACGATGGTGTCGGTCGATGGGGCGTGGACGGCGGCGGAGGCCGACGAAACGGGGGCCGCCGTCGGCTTGGCGCTGGCGTCAAAGACGAAATCGGCGATCCTCATTCGGCGGCATCCTTGTTTGCGTGGTTCACAACCATCGAGGCGAATTGCTCCAGATAGGCCAGCCAGCGTTCCGCCGTGGCCCGGTCGAACAGGTCGGTGTCGTATTCCAGGGTCAGCGTTCCGCCGTCGCGCCGTTCGGTCAGGAACAGCAGCAGATCATGTTTGGCGGTCGGCGTGCGGATGGCCTCTTCCAAGGCCCCGCCAAAGGCCGGATCGACCGGGCGCCCGCCGCCGAACAGGCGGTCGCCCAGCGCGTCGGCGCAGGCCGCGTCGGCGTCCAGATCCTCAAAACGCTGATACTCGAACACCACGTTGATGAGCGGCTGGCGGTTGGCGACGCGGCGGGGGGCGACGCTGCGCACCAGCAGATCGAACGGGAAGTCGCGATGATCCATCGCCGCCATCATCGCGGCGTGGACCTGATCGACCAGCGCGCCGAACTCCGTCTCGTCGCCGATGCGCACGCGCAGCGGCAGGACGTTGACGAAGAAGCCGATCAACCCTTCCACCTCGGCCCGGTCGCGCCCGGCGACGCCGAAGCCGATCACCAGATCGCCCTGGCGGGTCAGGCGGTAGAGCAGCCCGGCGAACATCGCCAAGGCGACGGACGCGCTGGACGCCCCGCGCTGGCGGGCGTAGGCGGCCAAGCCCTGAGTCAGCGCGGCGGGCAGGCTGCGGCTGATGGTGTCGCCCCGATGCGATTGGACCGCCGGGGCCGGACGGTCGGCGGGCAGCGCGACGCTGTCCGGCGCGTCCGACAGGATCGAACGCCAATGGCGGGCGGCGTCGGTCCAGTCCCGGCGGTTCTGCCAGACCGCGAAATCGCGGTAGGCCACCGGCAGGGCGGGCAGCGGGGCCAGCGCGTCGCCGCCGGGGCGGGCGGCGCGGTACAGGCTGCTCAACTCGCGCAGCAGGATGCGCGACGACCAGCCGTCGCCGACGATGTGGTGCAGCACCAGCAGGACCAGCCAGCCCTCGCCTTCGCCCGCAACATTGTTGTTCGGATCGAGAAGGCTGGCCCCCATGCGGATGGCGCGGGCGCGCAGCAGCGGCGGCGCGGCGAGGTCGAAGGGGGCAGCCGCCTCGCGCCGGGCCAGACGCAGGCTTTCGCCGCGCGGGTCGGAGCTGGCGGACAGGTCGTCCACCGCCAGGGGCGGCGCGGCGCTGGCGGCGACGCGCTGGCGGATCGCCCCGTCCTCTTCGATGAAGCCGGTGCGCAGCGTCTCGTGACGCTCCGTCAGGCGGGTCAACGCGATCCGCAGCGCGTCGAGGTCGAGCGGCCCGCCGAAGGGCAGGGCGAAGGTGATGTTGTAGGCGGCCCCGCCCCCGGCGGATTCCCCCTCCATCCGGCTGGCCAGATAGAGCCGCGCCTGGGCGTGGCTGGCCGGGTGGCTGGGGGCGTCAGGAACCGGAACGATGTCGTCGCCAGCCTCCGCCTCGCCGTCGATCAGGGCGGCCAGACCGGCGACGGTCGGGGCGGCGAAGAAGCCGCGCATCGACAGCCGCACCCCAGTCGCCTGGGCGATGCGGTTCACCACCTTGATCGCCAGCAGCGAATGACCGCCCAGATCGAGGAAATTGGCGTCGCGGTCGGCGATCTTGCGCCCGAACACCGCGCTGAACACCTCGGCGACCAGGGTTTCCGCCCCGTTGCGCGGCGGATCGCCCGCCGCGTCGTCGTCGTTGGCCTCCAGCGGCGGCAGCGCGGCGGCAAGCTGGCGACGGTCGATCTTGCCGTTTTCCGTGACCGGCAGCGCCGACACGGTGACGAAGCGGCGCGGCGTCATGTAGGCGGGCAGGCGCCGCCCCAGCCAATCGCGCAGCGCCGCCGCGCTGGGGGCTTCGCCCTGCGGTTGGACGCAGGCGACCAGCGCGCCGTCGGCCTCGGCGTCGCCCGTCGGGTCGGGCCGGAACAGAACGGCGCTGTCGGCGATGGCCGGATGGCTGTTCAGCGCCTTTTCAATCTCCTCCAGCTCGATGCGGTAGCCGCGCAGCTTGATTTGCCCGTCGCGCCGCCCGCCGAACTCCAACGCGCCGTCGGCGCGCCAGCGTCCCAGATCGCCGGTGCGGTAGAGGCGTTCGCCGCTGAGCGGGTCGGTGACGAAGCGATCCGCCGTCAGGTCGGCGCGGTTGAGGTAGCCCTCGGCCAGCCCCAGCCCGCCCAGCAGAATTTCACCCCACACCCCTGTCGGGGTCGGCGCGCCGCCCGGTTCGACGATGCGGACGGTGGTGTGGGCGATGGGACGGCCCAACGGAACCGGCCCCGGCGTCGCATCGGCGGCGCTGATGTGGCGCAACGTCGTGAAGGTGGTGTTTTCCGTCGGCCCATAGGCGTTGAGAAAGATCACGCCGGGGCAGGCGCGCAGCGCGCGCGCTGCGTGCGGGGCGCTCATCGCCTCGCCGCCCGTCACCACGAGGCGCAGGTTGGCGAAGCTGTGCGGGTTCGGGTCCACCTGCCGGTTGAACAGCCCGGTCGTCAGCCACAGCACGCTCGCCTGATGGCGGGCGATGGCGGCGGACAACGCCGCAGGATCCAGAACCTCCTCGCGGTTGGCCACGCACAGGCGGCCGCCGTTCAGCAAGGTCGCCCAAATCTCGTAGGTCGAGGCGTCGAAGGCCAGCGGCCCGGTCTGCATCACCCGGTCGTCCGCCGTGATCGTCAGATCGCCGCCGCCCAGCGCCAGCCGCAAAATCGCCGCCTGCCCCACCACGACACCCTTGGGCGTTCCGGTGGAGCCGGAGGTGTACATCACATAGGCCGGTCCGCTGGCGGGCGGGCGGGTCAGGCTGTCGGCGACCAGCCCGGCCAGCGTTTCCGCTGACAGGACGCGGCGTTCGGGGTTGGCGTGAAGCTGGGCCAGAACCGCCCGTCCGGCGGCGTCGGCGATCACCGCGCGGCAGGCCGAATCCTCCAGGATCCAGCCGATCCGCTCGGCGGGGTAAGCGGGGTCGAGCGGGACATAGACGGCCCCCGCCGCCACGCAGCCCAGCAGCAGCAGGATGGCGTTGGCGTCGCGTTCGACATGCAGGGCGACGCGGTCGCCGGACAGGATCCCGGCGTCGCGCAGCGCGCGGGACACCCCGGCGACGCGGCGCAGCAGGTCGCCGTAGCTCACCGCGCCATCGCTTCCAACCAGGGCGAGGGCGTCGGGGTTGGCCGCCGCGCGGTCGGCCAGCGCGCCGAACAACCCGCGCTCCAGCGGCAGCGGCGGGGTGGGGCCGACGCCGACGGCGGCGAGCCATCCGCGCTCCTCCGCGTCGGTCAGCGGCAGGCTCGCGGCCAGGGCGTCGGGTTGCGCCGTGACCAGGGCGGTCAGCAGGGCGCGGAAATGACGGCCCATCCGCTCCATGCGGTCGCGGTCGAACAGGTCGGCGTAATACTCGACCGCCATCACCATATGGTCGGGCAGGTCGCGGACATAGAGGCCAAGGTCGCTTTTGCCGTCGTGGCGGGCCAGCCCGAAGGGCGTCAACCCGTCCTTGACCCGCGTTTGCCCGGCCCCCTCGGCGAAGTTCATGTAAGAGAGCGTGACCTCCGACAACAGCGCCCGGTCGGGCGAGGCGGGCGGAGCCAGATCGGCCAGCAGCCGCCCCAGGCCATAGGCGCGGTGGCGCATCGCCTCGGAATGGGCGGCGTGGGTGCGTTGGATCAGGTCGGCCACCGTGTCCTCGGCGCGAACTCCCAGCCGCAGCGGCAGCAGCGAGACCAGCATGCCGGTCATCGCCGCCATCGCCGCGCCTTCGCGCGAGTTCACCGGCACGGCGAAGACCAGATCCTCAACACGGGCGTAGCGGGCGAGCAGCAAGGCCCAGGCCGCCGTGACCACGGCGAAGGGCGTCGTCCGCCGTTCCGCCGCAAAGGCGCGCAGACGGCTGACCGTGTCCCAGGCGATGGGAAACTCGGTGGTTTCCGCCCGCCAGGTGTGGCGGGCCGGGCGGGGACGGTCGGCGGGCAGGTCCAGCGCCGGCAACGCGCCCTTGAAACGGTCCAGCCAATAGCCGCGCGCCTCCTCAGGCGCGGCGGCCCCCTCGCCCGAACGGCTCCACCATGCGTAATCCTTCAACTGGATGGTCGGGGCCGGGGGGGCGGCGCCGTCATACAGCGCGATCAGGTCGGCTTGCAGAACCTCCATGCTGAAGGCGTCGGCAAGGGAGTGGTGAACGTCGAGCAGCACCGCGCGCGGCTTTCCGGCGACGCGGCCCAGCAGGATCCGGGTCGGCGGTTCGTCCGTCCACAGCGCGAACGGGCGCACGGCGGCGTTGAGAGTCTGCAACAGCCCCTCGTCCGTCGGGCAATCGACCTCCTCGATCCGCGCCGGGCGGGGGGGCAGGATCGCCATGGTCGGCTCGTCCGCCTCGCTGGCGGCGGGGAACAGGCGGGTGCGCAGGATCTCGTGCCGGGCGACCAGCGCGTCGAGCGCGGCGCGCAGCCGGGTCATGTCCACGTCCGGCGGCAGATGCAGCCCGTTGGGCAGATTGTAGGCGGTTCCCATGTCCGCCGCCGCTTCGGCGCGCAGCACGGCCAACTGCTCCCACGCCACCGGGTAGCGGTCGCGCTGCGGGGCGGGTCGCAGGCCGTTTCCTTGCGGGCGCAGTTCGGCGGCGCGGCCGCGCAGCCGTTCGGCCAGCTTGGCGACGGTCCCCGTCTCAAACAGATCGACCAGCGTCATCATCTGGCCAAGGTCGCGGACCACCTGTTCGACGATCTGCATGCCGCCGATGGAATCGCCGCCCAGCGCGTAGAAATCATCGTCCGACGCGACCGTCTCATAGCCCAGCACGTCGGCCCAGACGGCGGCGAGCGCAGCCTCCAACGCCCGCGCGCCGCCCGCGCGTTTGACGCCGCTCCGCGCCGACGTGATCGGGGCGGGCGCGTTCTGAGCCGGAACGGCGGGCGCCTCTGGGGTGGGCGCGTTTTGCGGGGCGAGCGCCGCCTTGATCGTCGGGTCGAGGATGGCGACCTGCGGGGCTTGCGTCGCCAGGGCGCGGCGCAGCAGCGGGCCGACGTCGGCGGCCCCGGCGTCCACGCCGACGCTGCGGCCCTTCAGCAGACGGGCGGCCATGCCGACCTCGCGGATGCCGCACCAGTCGATGGACAAAGCCGGTTTGCCCCGGCGGCGACGCTGCGCGGCGAAGGCGTCGAGGAAGGCGTTGGCCCCGGTGTAGGCGGCGTGTCCTGCCCCGCCGGTCAGCCCGGTCAGGGAACCGGCCAGGACGAAGGCCTCCACCGGGTCGGCGGCGGTCAGCTCGTCGAGCAGGCGGGCGCCCTCAACCTTGGCGGTCAGCGCGTTGACGTATGCGGCGACGGCGCGCTCGCCGCTGCCCAGGAACGCCCCGTCGGCGACCCCGGCGTTGTGAACGACGGCGGTGATCGGCCCCATTTCGTGACGAACGCGGGCGAGCGTCGCCGCCAGCGCCGCCCGGTCGGCGACGTCGCAGGCGTGGACGGCGACCCGCAGCCCGGCGGCGCGCATCGCTTCCAGCAACTCCCGCCGCCGGATGGAATCGACGTCGTCGCCGGTCGGCTCGCCGCCGCGCGACAGCAGGGCCAAGGCGACCTTGCCCCCGGCGGCCAATGTGTCGGCCAGCATCAACGCCAACCCGCCCGTGCCGCCCGAAACGACGCAGCAGCCGGAGGTCGGCCACGCGGCGTCCTCGGCCTTGGCGTCGGCGGGGTGGAAATGACGGATCAGGCGGCGACCCCGCCGCCACGCCACGGCGCGTGGGTTGCGTTCGAGAACCGCCAGTTCGGCCAGCAGGGCCGCCGGGCCGATGGCGTCGTCGCAATCGATGTAACGGGCGGTCAGCATCGGTTCTTCTTGGGCGGCGCAGACGACCACGCCGTAAATCAGCGCCTGGAAGGGATCGAGCGCGTCGGCGGCTTCCGCCGCGAAGGCCCCCTCGCCCAGCGCCAACAGGCGGGTGGGGTGGCGCAGGGCGGCCAACACCGCGCGCATCGCCGCCGCCGCCCGCGCCCCGGCGTCGGGACCGCTGGCGGGAACGAAGAGGATGGCGGGGTGATCGGTGCCGCCAATGCGCGCCAGGGTCTCGGCGTCGGGGGCGGCGCTGCCGCTACGCGCGGCCAGACGCCCGGCGGCGTTGAGATGGGCGGCCAGACGGTCGGCCAGCGGGCCTTCGCCGATCAAAACCACCGGCCCGCCGGGATCGGCGGCGGTCAAGGGAGCTACCTCCCACACCGGCAGGGCCGGGGTGAGGTCGCCCGTCGTCCGCGCGCCGGTCAGCCGGGTCCAGCGCAGGGCCAGCAGGCTGACGGCGATTCGTCCGCTGTCGCGGTCGGCCAGATGGATGTCGGCCTCCGCCCCGTCGGCGGTCGCGCGGCGGGTGACGTGGGCGACCGGATCGGCGGGAAGCCGACCATGGATCAGGATGCTCCCGCAGCCGGTCGGCACCATGCCGCCCTCTTCCAGCGCTTGGCTGGTGGCGACGTCGAGCAAGCCGGGGTGCAGGCGCACGCCCTCGTCGCCCGACGGCGCGCGCAGCCAGGCCAGCGATTCCCCCGAACCAGGGGCGACGCGCTCCAGGCAGTTCCAGCGCGCGCTGACCTCGACCACGTCGTTCTTGCTTTGGAAGGGCGGGACGTCGCCGGACGGGGCGCAGCGCGCCGCCAGGGCGGCGAGGTCGAGCGTGTCGGCGGCCAGCGTCGGTTGCGCCGTGACGGTCGCCTTGGCGAAGGTCTGCCAACGCCCGTCGAGCGTCCGCCCGGTCAGCGTCGCCGCGCCGTCGTCGGCGATGGTGAGCGTCACCGTGCCGGGGGCAAGCTCCGCCGGGCGCAGCGGGCGGATCCAGCGCAGATCGTCGATGCGGACGGGGCCGTCGGCCAACGCCTCGGCCACCAGCGCCGGGAAGCCCATGCCGACCAGGGTCGGCGCGCCCTCCAACCGATGGTCGGCGACCGGCCAAAAACGGTCGGCGTGCGCGTCCACCGGGTGGAAACGCCCGTGCTGGGTCACGACCGCCGGAGCGAGCAGACCGACCGGAGCGGCGACCAGCGCCGGGGCGGGGAACAGGTCGGGCAGGCAGCGGCGGCGGGCCAGGGGGGCGGCGGGCAGATGAACCCGTCCGGTCGGAATGTCCTGCGGCCACAGCAGGCGCGCGCCGCCGACGAAGGCGGTCGCGGCGGCCAGCGCGGCGCTTTCGTCACGATGCAGGACGGAATGAGCCTCCGCGCCGTTGGCGCGGGCGGCGGTTCCGGTCAGCGCCAGCCCCTCCACCGCGTCGGGCGCGGCGGCGAAGACGGCCAGCCGGGCCATCAGATCGCCCCGGTCGCGCACCCACACCGCCAGCCGGGCGTCCAGCGCGTCGCGCCCGTCGGTCAGGGTGCGGGCGACGTCGGCCAGCGGCCAATCGGGGTGGCGGCGCAGCGCCGTGACCAGCGCGCCCGCGTAGCCGCGCAGGCTGTCGGCGTCGGGGGCGGACAGGCCGACGGCGAACCAGCCCTCCGCCGATTGGGCGCGGCGGACGACGAGCGGCGCGGCCTCCACAACCACATGGGCGTTGATGCCGCTCAGGCCAAAGGCGCTGACCCCGGCGCGGCGCGGGCCGCCCCGGTCGGCCAGCGGCGTCAGCGCGCGGGCGACGGCGACGGGGGCCTTGGCGAAGTCGATGCGCGGGTTCGGCGCGTCGAAGAAGGGCTGCGGCGGGGCGTGGTCGTGGATCAGGCACAGCAGGGCGCGGGCCAGCCCCAGCGCCCCGGCGGCGCCGTCGAGATGGCCGTAATTGCCCTTGGCCGAACCGATGGCGGCGAAGCCGACCTCGGTGGTTTCCGCCGACGCGGCGCGGGTCAGCCCGTCGATCTCGATGGGATCGCCGAGCGCGGTTCCGGTGCCGTGCGCCTCGACGTAGGACAGGCTGGCGAGCGGAATCCGGGCGTCGCGGGCGGCGGCGGCGATCACCTCGGCCTGGGCCGCCGGGTTGGGGGCGGCCATGCCGCTGCTTGCCCCGTCCTGGTTGACGGCGCTGCCCAAAATCACGCCATGGATGGCGTCGCCGTCGGCCAGCGCAGCGGCCAGCGGGCGCAGCAGGAAGGCGACGGCCCCCTCGCCCATGCCGGTTCCGTCGGCCCCCTCGGCGAAGGCGCGGGTCCGCCCGGTGGAGCTGTCGATGGTCAGGCGTTGCCCGTCGGCGGGCGGCGTCAGCAGGGTTTTCGCCCCGCCGACCAAGGCCCAGTCGCAATCGCCGTCGCGCAAGGCCCGGCAGGCGGCGTGAACGGCGGCGAGCGAGGCGGAACAGGCGGTGTCGATCAACGCCGCCGGTCCCCGCCAATTGTGCAGGAAGGACAGGCGGGTGGCGATGTTCGACGCGACGTTCAGCGCGAAGATCTGCTCCACCCGGTTGGCCGCCGCCCCGCGCATCAGCGCGTCGCGCCACGCGGTTCCCGGCACGCCGCCGACGAAGACGCCGACGCGGGCGTCGTCCAGCGCCGCGCCGCCGCGCCCGGCGTCCTCCAGGGCGCGCAGCGCGGTCTCCAGAAACAACCGCTGTTCGGGATCGAGCAAGGCGGCGTCGGCGGGCGACAGCCGCAGCCGCTTCGGTTCAAAGCCCATCACGTCGTCGAGATAGGCGGCCTCGCGGAAGCGGTCGGGCTGCGGCAGCCCCAGCGCGGCGAGCAGGGCGTGGGTTTCCGCCTCGCGCGCGGCGGGCAGCGGGCGCACCCGGTCCACGCCGGTCGAGACGTCGCGCCAGAATCCGGCGAGATCCTCGCTGCCCGGCAGGCGGACGGCCATGCCGACGATCGCGATGGCGTGCGGGGCTTCGGCGGCGGTGGCGGTGATCTGTGGCATGGCGGCGGCGGGGCGGTCCGTGTTCGGCAAGGGGGTGGTTGCGACAGGCGCGGCGGCGACAGGCGTGGAGGCGGTAGGCGCGACCCGCTTGGCCTGTTCGGCGATGGTGGCGCAGGCGAACAGGTCGGCGACGCCGAACACGCCGGGCCAGCGGGCGTTCAGCCGCTCGTGCAGGCGGATCACCAGCAGGCTGTTGCCGCCCGCCTCGAAAAAACCGTCGCGCGGCCCCGGTTCGGCGTCGGGCAGGATGGTCCGCCAGATGGCGCGGATCTCCGCCTCCACGTCCGACAGCCGTTCCACCGGCGCGGCGGCGGCGGGACGGTCCAGCGGCGCGCCGGTCAGGTTTTTGCGGTCCAGCTTGCCGCTGCTGGTCAAAGGCAGTCGGTCCAACCGGAAGAAGCGGGCGGGAATCATCACCTCCGTCACCCGGTCGCGCAGCAGGGCGCGCAGCGCCGCCGAGGTCACGCCGCCGCCGCGCGTCAACACATAGCCGTGCAACTCGGTCAAACCGTCCACAGTGACGGGGACGACGACGGCGCGTTCAACGTCCGGATGGCTTTCCAGCGCGTGTTCGATCTCGCCGGGTTCGACGCGCTGGCCGCGCACCTTCACCTGATGGTCGATGCGGCCCAGATACTCGACGGTCCCGTCGCGCCGCCAGCGTCCCAGATCGCCGGTGCGGTAGAGCCGTTCGCCCGGCGCGGCGGGGTCGGCGATGAAGGCCGCCGCCGTCAGTTCGGGCCGGTTGACGTAGCCGCGCGCCACCTGCGGCCCGCCCAGATGGATTTCCCCGGCCACCCCGATGGGGGTCGGCGCGCCGCTGGGGTCGAGCACATGCACCGTGGTGTTGGCGATGGGCCGCCCGATGGGAACCACCGCGCCGCCGGTCCAGGGCGAGCAGGACTGCCACGTCACGTCCACCGTCGCCTCGGTCGGGCCGTAGAGGTTGTGGAGCTGCGCGCCGAAGGGGCGGTGCAGCAGCCGGTCGAACCGTTCGACCAGCGCCGGGTCCAGCGCCTCGCCGCTGGCGAAGACGTAACGCAGGCGGGCCAGCTTGCCGACGTCGGCCCGGCCATCCTCCAAACAGGTCAGGAAGGCGGCGAGCATCGACGGCACGAAATGCAGCACGGTGACGCCGTCGCGGGCGATCTGTTCGACCAGCGCCTGCGGGTCGCGCTCCGCGCCCGGCGGCGGCAGGGCGACGGCGGCCCCGGTCCAGCCCCACCAGAACAGCTCCCACACCGACACGTCGAAGGTCGCCGGGGTTTTTTGCAGGATCACGTCGCCGGGGCCGATGGGGAATGCCCCTTGCATCCACAAGATGCGGTTCAGCACCGAATGCTGCTCCACCGCCACCCCCTTGGGCCGCCCGGTCGAGCCGGAGGTGAAGAGCGTGTAGGCCAAGCCGTCCGGCCCGCCCAAATCAAGCGGTTCCGCCTCCTCAGACCCGCCCAGCTCCAGGACGCGGGCGGACAGCCCGTCGAGCGGCGGGCGGGAATCGGCGGTCGCCAGCACCAGCGGCTGGCCCAAATCCTCCAACATTCCGGCGATCCGCGCCGCCGGTTGATCGGTCCCAAGCGGGGCGTAACCGGCGCCCGCCATCAGGATCGCGTGAATGGCGATCAACAGGTCGGGCGAACGCGGGGCGCAGACGGCCACGCAATCGCCGGGCTTGACCCCGGTGGCGACCAGACGGCGGGCGACCGCCCCGGCCCGCGCGGCGAAGGTTCGGTAGGACAGGGGCGGTTGGCCGTTCCACAGCAGGGCGGGCGCCTCGGGCCTTTGGGCGACGCGGTCCAGCAGGGGGCGGATCAGGCTGCGCAGGGTGTCGAGCGGCGCGCGGGTGTCGTTGAAACGGGCCAACAGGGCGCGTTCGGACGCGGGCAGGATCGGCAGGCCGCCGACGCGGCGGTCGGGATCGGCCAGCACGGCGGCGGCCAGCGTGTCCAGCCGCTCGAACAGGGCGGCGATGGTTTCCGGCTCGAACAGATCGGCGCTGTGTTCGATCTGGCAAAGGATGCGGTCGCCGCGCCGCCCGAAATGGAATCCCAGATCGAATTTTGCGAAGGGGAAGGAGATCGGAACCGGGCGGGTGGTCAGGCCGGGCAGGGCCGGCGGCGCGCCGTCTTCGGATTGCCAGACGACCAGCACGTCGAACAGCGGGTTGCGGCCCAGATCGCGCGGCGCGTCCACGGCCTCCACCAGCGCCTCGAACGGGCAATGCTGCTCGGCGACGGCGTGCAGGCAGGTGGCGCGGGTGTCGGTCAGCAGACGGCGGAAGCCGACCGTCGGGTCGATGGTTTGGCGCAGCACCAGGGTGTTGACGAAGAAACCGACGGTGTCCTGAACCTCCGCCCGGTCGCGCCCGGCGACCAGCGTTCCCAGCGCCAGATCGCTTTGCCCGGTCATCCGGTTCAGCAGGGCCTGGACCAGCGCGGTGACGACGGCGAAGGGCGTGGCCGATTCCGCCCGCGCCAGCCGGTCGAGCGCGGCGCTGCGTTCGGCGTCGAAGGTGAATTCGACGGTGTCGCCCCGGAAGCTTTTGACCGGCGGGCGGCGGTGGTCGGTCGGCAGGTCGAGCGGCGCGGGGCGCGGGGTCAGCCGCTCCACCCAGCGGGCGAGCAGGGCCTTGCCCTCGGCGCTGTCGGCGTGGTCGCGCTGCCAGGCGGCGACGTCCTGGAACTGGACCGCAGGTTCTGGCGTCGGCGTGGCGGGCGCGCCCCTCGCGGCGGCGTAGAAGGCGGCGAGGTCGCGCAGCAGGATCCCGGCGGACCAGCCGTCCATGATGGCGTGGTGCAGCACCAGCAGGACGCGCCAGCGGTTCGGCGCCAGCCGCATCAGCGCGGCGCGCGCCCCGGCCTCCCGCTCCAGCGCGAAGGGGCGGGACAGTTCGGCGATCTGGCGGGCGGCGGCGGCTTGATCGGGGTCCGGCTCCGCGCTGAGATCGACGGCTGCGGCGACCAGCGCGCCCGTCGGGAACAGCCGTTGGCGCGGACGCCCGTCCGCCCCGGTGACGACGCGCAGCCGCAAGGCGTGGTGACGCTCCTCCAGCGCCGTCAGGGCGCGGGCGAGCGCGGTTTGATCCAACGCGCCCTCAACCTCGAACGCCAGCGGCACGTTGTAGACGCCGCTGTCGGGGAACAGCCGCTGCATCACCCACAGCCGTTCCTGTCCGGTGGACAGGGGAAAACCCTCGGCGGGTTCGGAGACGAGGCGGGCGACGGGCGGAAGCGGCATGGCGGCGTCCGTTTTTCCGGTGGAATCGGTGGCGGCGGTCGGCAGCAGCGCGGCGATGGCGGCGACGGTGCGGGCGGCGAACAGGGCGCGCATCGACACCCGCGCGCCGCTCTCCTCGCTCAAGCGGGCGGACAGCCGCATCGCCGTCATCGAATGGCCGCCAAGGTGGAAAAAGTCCGACGCGGCGTCCAGCGCGACGCCGGGGAACTGCTCGGCGAACAGGCGCAGGACCAGCGCCTCGGCGGGGTTGGTCGGGGGCGTCGGGGCGGCGGCGTTGGGGGTGGCGGCGTTCATCACGGCGGCGACCAGCGGCAGCAGGGCGCGGCGGTCGCGCTTGCCGTTGGCGTTGACCGGCAGCGTCGGCACGACGATGAAGCGCGCGGGCATCATGTAGATCGGCAGTTGTTCGGCCAAGCGCCGCCGCCACGCGCCCTCGCCCGCCGGGCTGTCGGCGGCGACGCAGGCGACCAGCGCCTTGTCGGCCCCGTCGCCGGTGACGAGAACGACGGCGTCGCGCACATCCGCGCACCCGGCCAGCACGGTTTCGATGGCCCCGGTTTCGATGCGATGGCCGCGAATTTTCACCTGCCCGTCGCGCCGTCCGGCGAATTCGATCACGCCGTCGCGCCGCCAGCGGGCGATGTCGCCGCTGCGGTAAACCCGCTCGCCGCCGCTCCAGGGCAGGGCGACGAAGGATTGCGCCGTCAGATCGGGCCGCCCGGCGTAGCCCAGCGCCACCCCGTCGCCGCCGCACAGCAACTCGCCCCAGACGCCGACCGGCACGGGGTTGAGCCGTTTGTCAACGATGTGGACGCGGGTGTCGCTGATCGGTCGGCCAATCGGAATCGCCCCGTCCAGATCGGCGGCGGTGATCGCGTGCAGCGTGGTCAGGCAGGAGTTTTCCGTTGGGCCATAGCCGTTGAGCAGGCGCAAGCCGGGGCAGGCGGTCATCACCTTGCGGACATGCGGCGGGCTGAGCGCTTCGCCGCCGGTCATCAGCAGGCGCAGAGTCTTGAAAATCCCCGGCGCTTCGTCGGCGGCGCGGTTGAACAGCCCGGCGGTCAGCCACAAGGTGGTGACGCCGCTGGTCGCCAGCGCGGCGCCCAGCGCTTGCGGGTCGAGCAACTCCTCGTCGTCAAAAATCCGCAGACTGGCCCCGTTCAGCAGGGCGCTCCACAGTTCCAGCGTCGTCGCGTCGAAGGCGAGCGGGGCCAACTGCCCCATCACGTCGTCGGGGCGCAGATCCAGAACCTCGCGGTTCAACGCCAACCGGGCGACGCCCCGGTGCGGCACGACCACCCCCTTCGGCGCGCCGGTGGTGCCGGAGGTGAACATCACATAGGCGGGCGATCCGCCGTCTTGCCGCGCGGGACGCGCCGTCGCGGGGCTGTTGGCGGTTGGCAGGGCGTCCAGCCGCAGGATTGTGGTTCCGGGGATTTCCGCCAGCCGGGGGGCCTTGGCGGCGTCGGTCAGGATCAGGCGGGCCTCGGCGTCGGCCATCAATTGGGCGGTGACGGCGGGCGGCAGCTTGGCGTCGAGCGGCAGATAGGCGGCTCCAGCCTTCCAAATGGCGAGGATGGCGGCGACGGCGTCAAAGCCGCGCTCCACCGCCAGGGCCACGGTCGGCCCGACCGGCCCGGCGGCGAGCAGCGCCGCCGCGATGATGTCGGCCCGGCGGTCGAGGTCGGCGTAGGTGATGGTGTCGCCGTTCGACCGGCGCAAGGCCACGCGGTCGGCGTGCTCCAACGCCGCCAGCCGCCACAGGTCGGCAAGCGAGGCGTCGCGCGGGTAGGCGCTGGGCGCGGGGTTGAAGCGATCGATCAGCAGGTGGCGTTCCGCGTCGGGCATGACGACCAGGTCGCCAAGGGCGGAATCCGGGCGGGCGGCGGCGTCGAGCAGCAGAACGTTCAACCGCGCGGCCAGCGCGCGGGCGTCTTCCGCGTCATAGAGCCACTCGTCATGTTCCACCGTCAGCAGCGCGCCGCCGTCGGGCTGCCGACCGACGATGAAGGCCAGATCATATTTCCCCGCGCCCAACAGCGGGTCGAACCAGTCGCGCGCCGACGGTTCGGCGTTTTCCAGAACGGCGACGACGTCGTACAGGGGCGTCGGTTCGCCGCCGCGCGCGTCCAGCATGTCCTTCATGATGTGGCGCAGCGGGTAGGTCTGGTGGGCCAGCGCGCCGGTCAGCGTCCGACGGGCCGCCGCCAGATGCGCGGCGAAGGTCTGGTCAAGCGCGCCGGAGAAGCGCAGCGGCAACACCTCGACAAAGCAGCCGACCAGATCGGCGTGCTCCGTCTCCGTGCGTCCGACGAAGGGGGTGGCGACGGAGACGTCGCGCCCGTCGCTTTTCAGCCGGATCATCAGGGCGCTGACGGCGGCGATCAAGGCCACGGTCGGGGTCGTGCCGCCGGTCTTGGCGATGCGGTCCAGCGCCGCCATCGTCGCGGCGGGCGCATCCAATTGGGTGCGGCGCCCGCGCGGGGCCGCGCCGGGCGGGCGGGAACCGGGGGCGGCGGGATCGCCAAGCTCCATCCCGCGCAGGGCGTCCAGCCAATAGGCGCGGTTGGCCGCCATGGTCGCGGCGTCGGCCAGCCGCTGGGCGGTCAGCGCCATCGGGGTGCAGGTCAACTCCGGCAGGTCATGCGGTGGTCCGCCGCCCGCGTCTTCGATCAAGGCCACCACGTCGCGGCGCAGCACGTCGAGCGACCAGCCGTCGATCAGCGTGTGGTCGGCGGTCAGGAACAATCCGCCCGTTCCGTCTGCGTTGGCGAACAGGTGAAAGCGGTAGAGCGGCCCGCGTTCCATGTCCATCGGGCGGGCCAACTCCGCCCGCATCACCGCGTTGCGGGCGGCGGCGTCCAGACCCTGGTGGATGGTCAGATCGACCGGACCCGGCGGGGCGACGCGCTGGATGATCGCGCCGCCGCGTTCGCACAGGGTCGTGCGCAGGGCGGGGTGACGGGCGGCCAGCCGTTCCAGTCCCGCGCGCACCGTCGCCGGGTCGGCGAAGCGCGCCAGCGGAATCAGCAGCGGCACCGACCAGGCGGTGGTGGACGCATCGTCCCGCCGGGTCAGCCACATGCCCTCTTGGCCGGGGTTGGCGGGGTGCTCCTCGACGGTCGCGGGGCTGACGGAAACGGCGGGCGGCGGCGCGGCGGGCAGGGCGACGCCGTCGATCAGGGCGGCCATCTCCATCAGACGGGTGGCGCCCAGCGCCTGGGCTAAGTCGATCCGCCCCAGCGGACCGCTGTTCACCATGTTGATGACCCGCATCAACAGCAGGCTGTGGCCGCCCAGAACGAAAAAGTCATCCTCCCGCGCGGTCGGCGGGGTGGCGAGAAATTTCGCCCAAACCGTCGCCAATGCCCGTTCGGTCTGCGTGGCGAAGCCGTCTGCTTGCGGCGCCGGGGACAGTGGGACCAGCGGGGAGCGGTCGAGCGGGGCGTCCCAGACGCGCGGGGCGTCGCGCAAAAAGGCGCGCAAATGGTCGGCCCACCCGGCGACGGTGGCGGCGTCGAACAGGGTCGCCGCGTAGGTCAACGGCCCTTCCAGCGCGCCGTCGGACGTGGTTTCCAGATTGAGCGTCAGTTCATAGCGCGCCGCCGCGTTGTGGCTGGGCAGCACGGCGACGCTCAGGCCGTCCAGCGCCGGGGCGGGAACCGCGCGCGGCTGCATGGCGAACACCGCCTGAACCAGCGGCGTGGTGGCGCGCGAACGCGGCGGGGCCAGCGCCTCCACCAGCTTTTCAAACGGCACGCGCTGGGCGCTCATGACGTCGAGCGTGCGGTCGCGCACCTGAGCGACCAGCGCGCCGAAGCTGTCCGCCGCCCCGACGTCCACCGGGATCGCCACGGTGTTCGACAGATAGCCGATCACCGCCTCGTCGTCCGCGCCCTCGCGGGCGGCGACCGGCGCGCCGATCAACAGGCGCGACGCCCCGCTCAACCGGGCCAGCAGCAGCGCCCAGGCGGCGAGCGCCGCCATGTAGGGCGTCGCGCCCGTCCGCCGGGCGGCGGCGGCCAGCGCGGCGGCGTCCTCCGGCTCCACCCGCAGGGACAGGGCGGCGCCGCGTCCGTCGGCGACCGCCGGGCGGGGGCGGTCGGTCGGCAGATCCAGTTGGGTCGGATAGCCGTCGAGCAGGCGGCGCAGCCGTTCCAGCGCGGCGTCGAAGCCGCCCGTCGCCAGCGCGGCGCGCTGGGCGCGGGCCAGATTGGCCATGTCGCGGGCCAGCGGCGGCAGGGCGGCGGGGCGTCCGGCGCGGGCGTTGTTGTAGGCGGCGGCGAGGTCGGCGCTGAACAGGCCGTTGGACCAGCCGTCCCACGCCGCGTGGTGGGCCGACACCGACAGAACATGATGGTCGTCGGCCACAATGAACAGGGTGACGAGGACGTGCGGATCGACCGCCAGATCGACGGGCCGATGGGCGGCCTTCTCAAGCTCACGGTCCAGCCGTTCGGGCGCGGCGCGCAAATCGACGACGCGCGCGCTCAGCGAATCGTCCGTCGGCGGGGCGATGCTTTGCGCCGGGCCGTCGGGGCCGTCGTGAAAGCGCGTGCGGAACGCGCCGTGGCGGGCGGCGACCGCCGACAGGGCGCGGTCCAACGCGGCGCGGTCCAGCGGGCCGGTCAGCGCGAAGGCCAGATGCTCGGTGTAGCCGCCGTTCGGCCCGCCGGGCTGCCCGATCTCCAGCCGGTTGAGGAACCACATGCGCTCTTGGCCCGAAGACAGAGGCGCGGTGACGGGAGCCGCAGCGCTGGATTGTTGCGCGAGGTGGGCGAGCAGGGTCGGGCGCAGCGCCCGCACGCGCTCTTTCAGCGCGTCGTCGAAAGCGCCGGGCGGGGCGTCGTAGCCCAGCTTGCCGTCCTGGGTCTTCAACCGGATGTCGCGCGCCGCCAGATCGGCGAGCAAGGCGTCAAGGCTGTCCATGCTCACGTCGCCGTTCGTCTTGATGTCGCCCGTCACAACCAACTCTCCTCACGACCCGAGTTTTCGTCGGCGCTCTGTTTTTTGGAATCCGGTTCCGGCGGCGTTTCCACCGCCAGCAGTCGGGCCAGCCCGGCCACGGTGCCAGCCCGGAACAGCGCGCTGGCCGCCACTTCGCAGCCCAGCCGGGTCCGCAGCCGGGTGGCGATGCGCACGGCGATCAGGGAATCGCCGCCCAGCGCCAGAAAATCATCGTCCGGCCCAACCTGCGGCACGCCCAAAACATCGCGCCACAGGGCGGCGATCACCGCCTCCGTCGCGCTGACCCCGACCACGGGCGCGTCTGGCCTGGTCGACAGGGCGGCGTCCGTCGCAAGGGACGTTCCGGCCCCCGGCTCGATCCACAGCCGCACCGGTGCGAAGGGGTAGCCCGGCAGGGTCGCCCGCCGTTGCGAGCCGCCCGCCGCCGCCCGCCGGTCGATGCTTCCGCCCGCCACCCAGACGCGGCCCACGGCGGTCAGCAAGGCGGCGTGGCCGTCGCCGCCGTCCAACGGTTGGACGGGGATGGCGCGGCTTTCCGGCGCGCCCGCGCCGCGCGCCAAGCGGCTCAGCGTCACGCCGGGACCTGCTTCGATCAGCAGGCGGGACGGGTCGGCGTCGATCAACCGGCGCAGTCCGTCGGCGAAGCGCACGGTCCCGCGCAGATGGCGCGCCCAATAGGCCGGGTCGGTCGCCTCGTCCGCCCGCAGCCAATCGCCGCTGACGTTCGACAGGATCGGAATGGTCGGGGCCGACAGCGGCGCGCGCGCCAACTCCTCGGCGAAGGCGTCGAGGATCGGCTCCATCAGCGCGGAATGGAAGGCGTGCGACACGGCCAGCCGCCGCGCCGGTTTGCCGAGCGCCGCGACCATCTGGGCCAAGGCCGTGATTTGCGCCTCACTGCCCGCCGCGACGCATTGACGGGGGGCGTTGACCGCCGCCAGATCGGCCCCGCATTGGGCGAGCAGCGGCAGAACCTCGGCCTCCGGCAGCGAAATCGCCAGCATCGCCCCGCGCGGGGCCGACGCCATCAGCCGCGCGCGCGCCGCCACCAGCCGCAGCGCGTCCTCAAACCCCATCACCCCGCTCAAACACGCGGCGACATACTCGCCCACGCTGTGGCCGATCAGGGCGCTTGGCCGGATTCCGAGGGATTCCAGCGCCTTGGCCGTCGCGTATTCGGTCACGAACAGGGCCGGTTGGGTCAGCAGCGTTTCCGACAGCGCCGCCGTGGCCCGCCCGTCGGCGGGATCGGCCAGCAGCAGGGCGCGCAAGCCCTCCGCCGGGCCGCCGCGCAAAATCCGGTCGGCCTCGTCGATCACGGCGCGGAAGGCGGGAAGGGCGCGGTGAAGGTCGCGGGCCATCCCCGCCTGTTGCGCCCCTTGGCCGGGGAAGAGAAAGGCGGCGGCGACGCCGCCAGCGGCTTCGCCGCTCAGCAGCCCATCCGCTTCGCCGCCCGCGCGCAGCGCCTCGGCGGCTTCGGCGGGGTTGGACGCGACGACGGCGCGGCGGCGGCGCAGCGGACGGCGGCGGGCCAGCGTGGCGGCGGCGTCGGCCAGCGGGACGTCGTGCGCGGTCAGGTGATCGGCCAGACGGTCGGCCAACTGGTCGCGGGCCTCGGGCGTGGCGGCGGACAGGGTCAACAGCACAGGGCCGGGGGCGGGAACCTCCGCTGGCGGTTGGACCGGCGGCGCGGCGGCGAGGATGGCGTGGATGTTGGTGCCGCCCATGCCAAAGCCGCTGACCCCCGCCAGACGCGGGCGATCCGCCGGGCCGGGGAAGGGTTCCGCGTGCGCGTTGACGCGGAACGGCCCCTCGGCGAAGGGGATGCGCGGGTTGGCCGTCTGGAAGCGCGCGGTGGGCGGGACCACGCCATGCTCCAGCGCCAGTGCCGCCTTAATCAACCCGGCCATGCCGGATGCTGCGTCGAGATGGCCTATGTTGCCTTTGACCGACCCCAGCAGCGCGCTGCCCGGCGCGCCGCCGCGATAGACGAGATTCAAGGCGGCGACCTCGATGGGATCGCCCAGCAGGGTGGCGGTGCCATGCCCCTCGACAAAGCCGATCTGGTCGGGCGTGACGCCCGCATCCTCCAGCGCCGCCGCGATGGCGCTCGCCTGCCCATCGACGGAGGGGGCGGAGAAGGCGGCCTTGCCCGCGCCATCGTTGGCGACGCCGATTCCCTTGATGACGGCGTGGATGTGGTCGCCGTCCTCCAGGGCGTCGTCCAGCCGCTTCAGGACCAGAACGGCGGCCCCGGCCCCGGCCACCACGCCGTCGGCCCCGGCGTCGAAGGGACGGCACTCCCCAACGCGGGACGCGATGCCGCCGTCGGCGTGGATGTGACCAAGGGGGGAGAACATGCCCAGCGACGCCGCCCCGGCCAGCGCCACCCGGCAGCGCCCGGCGCGCAGGGAATCCACCGCCGTCACCGTCGCCGACAAGGCGGTGGAGCACGCGCTGTTCACCGTCATCGCCGGGCCGGTCAGCCCCAGCTTGTAGGCGATGCGGGTCGCCGCGAAATCCTTGTCGGCCCCAACCACGGTGGAAAAGCGGTCGGTTCCACCGGCGAAGCCGATGCGGTCGCGCAGATTGTCCACCAGATAGCTGTTGAACCCGACCCCGGCGAAGACCCCGACCGGCCCGTCGCTGTCCGGTTCGCAGGCGGCGTCTTCCAGCGCGCGCCATGCCAATTCCAACAGGATGCGTTGCTGCGGGTCGATCTCCGCCGCCTCGCCATGGCTGTAGCCGAAGGGTTGCGGGTCGAAACAGTCGGTTCCGTCGATGGCGGCGTGGGCCGGAACGAAATCCGGGTGATCGACCAGGGCGGCGGGCGCGCCGGTCTGGCGCAAGGTCGCGGGATCGAAGCGGCGGACGCAGTCGGTTCCCGCCATCAGCAGGTCCCAAAAGGCGGCGCGGTCGGACGCGCCGGGGAAGCGGAAGGCCATGCCGACGATGGCGATGGAGCCGTTCTCGGCGGCGGCCCGGCGGCGGGGCTTGCGGCGCGGCGCGGTCGTCGTGGCGTCATCGCCCGACAGATGGCGGGCCAGCGCGGCGACGCTGGGAAAGCGGAACAGATCGACGGCGCCCAGCCGATGCCCGGTGGCGTCCTCGATGGCGATCAAGGCGCGGGGGACGTGCAGGGAATGCGCGCCCATCTCGAACAGATTGGCTCCGACATCCACCGTCGGGCGGCCCAGCAGATCGGCCCAGACGGCGGCGATGCGACGCTCCAGCGCGGCGGCGTCCAAAGCGTGAGGCGGTGGAGCCGTTGGCGGGATGGTTGCCGAAAGGGCGGGCATGGGCAGCGATTTGCGGTCAATCTTGCCCGAGGGCAAAGTCGGCAGGCTGTCCAGGGTCAGAATGTGGGCGGGGACGGCGGCGGCGGGCAAACGTGTGTCCAGCCAGCGGCGCAAGCCTTCGACATCCGGCGCGCCGGTGATGTGGGCGACCAGCGCCGCGCCGCCCGGCGCGTCCTCCCATTTGCCGACGCTGGCGGCGGTGACGCTGGGGAAGGCGCGCAGGGCGGTTTCGACCTCGCCCAACTCGATCCGCTGGCCGCGAATCTTCACTTGATCGTCCTGTCGGCCTAGGAAAGCGATCTGGCCGTCGGGCAGCCAGCGCGCCTGATCGCCGGTGCGGTAGAGCCGTTCGCCGGGCGCGCCGAAGGGATCGGCGACGAAGGCCTTGGCCGTGGCCTCCTCCATCCCAAGATAGCCGAGCGCCAGACCAGCGCCGCCGATGCACAGTTCTCCCGCCTCGCCAACCGGGACGCGGCGCAACCGCTCGTCCAAAATGCGGACGCGGCAGCCGGGCAGCGGCGCGCCGATGGGAATGTCGCGGTCGGTCACAGTCGGATCGGCGCGCCAGCCGGTGGCGTCCACCGTCGCCTCCGTCGGGCCGTACATGTTGAAGACGGCGACCGGCCCCAGCGCCGCGTTGATGCGGGCGGGCAGATCGGGGGGCATCCGCTCGCCACCCAAAACGACTCGGCGTAGGCTGGGAAGACCACCTGACGGTGGACGGCGCAACAGCGCCTCGATCTGCGAAGGCACAAGATTCAGGTGAGTGACGCCAAAGCGCGCCGCCTGTTCCCAAAAAGCGGTTGGGTCGAGCTGGGTGTGACGGTCGGGCAGCCACAGGGTTCCACCGGCGCAGAGTGGAAAGAACATCTGTTGCAGGAAGGGGTCGAAGGCCAGCGTCGATCCCGCGCACGCCACCTCGTCGCCGCTGACGCCGAACCACGCCATCATCGACAGGATGCGGGCGGACAAGGCGCGGTGCGGCAACGCCACCGGCTTTGGACGTCCGGTCGAGCCAGAGGTGTGGTAGAGCACAGCCGCCCGATCCGGGTCGGCAACCCCGTCAGCCACGAGCGGCGGGTGGTCGCCCGGATCATCGTCCAGGTTCAGAACCGGAATCGCGTCGCCGAACAGGGCGCGGGTGTGGTTGGTGACGAGGATCAGGCGGCAACCAACCCCCTGCGCCATTGCGCTCAGCCGTTCGGCGGGCAGGGTCGGGTCCAGCGGCGTCACCACCCCGCCCCATTCAAGAATCGCCAGAAACCCCACAGGAATCGCCAGATCGGCCACCGCGCACAGGCCGATGGGCGCGCCGGATGGCAGCCCTGACGACGCCAGACGGGCGGCCCAGCGTCCGATCCGTTCATCAAGCGCGCGATGGCTCAGCCGTCGGGTTCCATCACGCTCCAGCACGGCGAGGGCGTCGCCCCGCGCGGCGGCGGCGCTGATGCAGACGGCGCTCAGCGGGCGTTCGCCAATTCCCGGCGGCAGGCTCGCGCCCTCTTCCCACGCCATGGGGGGGAGAGCGACGGCGGGGGGCTGTTCTGGCGATGTCGTGTCGTGCACGGAGCCGCTCTCTGATCGATTTGGCCGTCTCGACTCTCGGAATAAGGGAATTTGTCCCAAACATAAAGCGCGAAATAGTTACAAAATCCATACAATACGGATATTATCGACCCAGAAAATAAAAATGAAATTCATATTTCTTATGTAAAATATGCCTAAGAGCCGCTACGGATACAGCCAAAAACCATAGATGGACGCCTATCGATCATGCCTGTTGGGCCAATAACCTACGAGTGAATGCCAGAACGGCTGGGGTACTGACCGCTATAATCATATTCAGGCAATTGAAATTTACCGGCAACCATGCGGAGTGAATTTCATTTCACTGATATCATATCGAGTAAAAAGCGATGAACGAATTCGTTTTAAGTGTGCCGTTGTCGGCGCTGCGGTATGATCGTTCGCTCCCTGCCCGGCGCCAAAATCCGATGGGGGCGCTGGCAAGACGTTGGGAAACGAAAGCGAATCATGAGAAAACCCAGGGATGCGGCGTTGTCCACCGGGCGGGATCGCTGGCGTGACGAGCTGTTTGGCGGTCTGGTCGGCGCGCTGTTCGTCATGCCGGCGGTGTTGGGTTGCGGCATCGTCGTGTTCCAGCCATTGGGCGGGGGCTTTCAGTCGCTGGGCATCGAAGCGGCCTTTGGGGCCACCATCGTCGCCGCGCTGCTGCGTGGTTTGATCGGTGGGCGTGGCTTGCAAATCAACGCGCCCCGCGCCACCCAGGCGGCCTTGTTGGGCGGATTGCTGGTCCAGGCCGGTCAGGCGGCGGCGGCTGGCGGCTACAGCGTTCCGCCAGCCCCGATGATCGCCATCACGTTTTTGGCTTTGGCGGTGGCCGGGTTGTCGCAAATGGCGCTGGGGCTGTTGCGGCTGGGCGACGTGCTGAAATTCATTCCCCAGCCGGTCATCGCCGGATTCGTCAACGGCTTCGCCCTGGTCATCCTGTTTCAGCAATTGCCCTATCTTCTAGGCTTGCCGGACGGGGCCGGGTTGCTGGCGTTGCTGAAAGGAAGCGCGGCGATCACGCCGGGGGCCTTGGCGTTGGGCGGGCTGGCGGCGGTTGGCGTCTGGCGGTTGGGGGAACGGCGTTCGGTCGTGCCGGGGCCGTTGATCGGGCTGGTGGGCGGAACGCTGGTCTACCAACTGCTGACTCATCTGTCGGACGGCGCGCTGCCGCTGGGGGCGACGGTGACGGCGCCGCCGGCCGGCCTGCCGCTGTCCTGGACGCTTCCCAGCGTCGGCGAACTGGTCGGCCATCCGGTGTTCGCCGCCATGGCGCCGTCCATTCTCATCACTGGCCTCACTCTGGGCATGGTGTCGTCCATCCAGTCGCTGTTGAGCGCGGCGGCGGCGGACGCCCTGCTGCGGTCGCGCCACGACAGCAGCCGCGAGTTGCTGACTCAGGGCGGGGCCAATCTGTTGTCGGCGGCGTTCGGCGGGACGGTGACGGGCGGCTCGCCACTTTACACCCGCGTGGCCATCCACAATGGCGCGCGCACGGAACGGGCGAACCTGTTCGTTGGGTTGGCGTTGCTGGCGGCGGCGCTGGGGCTGGCGCCTCTGTTGGAGCTGGTTCCGGTGTCGGTGATGGCGGGCATGGTGATCGTCACCGTGCTGCGGCCCGACGATTGGACCATGCAGCTTGTCACTCTGTTGCGGCGGCGGCAGGTTCCGCAGGCGCGGGCCGAGTTGATCCAGAATCTCGCCATCGTGGTGATTGTCGCCGGGTTGGTGGCGACGGTCGATGTTCTGGTCGCGTTGACCGTCGGCATGGGGGCGAGCGTGATCGTCTATCTGCGCCGGGCGGCGGTGTCGGTGGTGCGGCGCGCTTACCGGGGGGATCGGGTTCATTCGCAAACCGGACGGTCGGACGCCGACATGGAGCGGTTGGAGCGGCATGGCGCGGCCATCGCCGTGATGGAGTTGCACGGTCCGGTGTTTTTTGGGTCGGCGGAGAATCTGGCGCGTCAGGCCGAAGAGCTGGCCGAAGGCGGTGAAACGCTGATTCTCGACCTGTCGCGGGTCAACGATGTGGAGAGCACCGGCGTTCTGGTGTTGCGCCGCCTGGACGAGCGGTTGACGCGGGCCGGGATCACCCTGTTGCTGGCGGGCATGTGGAAGGGGCGGGGGCTGCGCGTCCTGCTGCGCGACATGGGCTATTCCATGCCGGAGCAGGAAGGGCGGGTTTACGGCGATTTGGAAACCGCGTTGGCGGCGGCGGAAGACCAACTTCTCAAACGGTTGGCGGGCGGCGACGAGGAGGAGTGCGAGTTGCCGCTGTCCGAGCATCCCAGCCTGTTGGGGTTGACGCGGGCGCAGTTTGATTTGCTGTCCTTGACCACCCGACGTCTGGTCTTTGGGCCTGACGAGCGCATTTTGACCGAAGGGTCGATTGACGACAGTCAGTTCTTCTTGGTCAAAGGACGGGTGCGGGTTGAACGGCGCCAGCCAGGGGAGGAGCGCAGCGTGCGCATCGGCAGCATCCGGTCGGGCGCCATCTTCGGGGAAATGGCTTTGTTGACCGGCGAGCCGCGCTCCGCCGATGTGGTGGCCGACAGCGAGGTGGTGTGCCACGAACTGACCGCCGAGGACATCGCCATGCTGGACAATCTGGATCCGGCGATTTCCTTCATCCTGCTGCGCAACGTCGCCATCGAGGTGACGCTGAAGGTTCGGCGCATGTCGCGCGCCGTTTCTTTCAGCGACGCCTGACGGGCGGCGTCGTCACACCAGTTCCGCCGCCGCGCTCTGCTCCACTTGCGGGTGGTCGCTTTGTCGGCGGGCATGCGCGCCGCCGCTGCCGGTGGACGAACGGCGCCGTTCCTGGCGCGCCCAATCAACCTCGTTCTTCGCGGTCAGCACATAGGCCAGCAGATCGCGGCCAAACTCCGACGCCACTTTGATGTCGTCCTGGTTGATCGCCGCGCCGTTGAGATATTGGAGCCGCAGCGCGTCGCAGCCATCCACCTCGAACAGCAGACCGGCGAAGAAGAAGCCGAACGCCTCGAACCCCTTGCACAGCACCGCCGTCATCGGATCGGACAGCGGCAATTCCAAATAGACGCAGGCGTAACCGTGGCGGCACAGCGTCCGCAACTCTTCCTGAACCCGCTTCAGCACGTCCGATCCGTAGGTGCGGACGGTCAAAAAGGCGCGTCCGACATCCTGCCGGGCGGCGACGTCCAGCGCGGTGGAGCGCCCCCGCAACCCATGCAGGGACAGATGCGGCGGCGGCTCGTCAATCCGTCGGTTCATGCCGCCGCGCCGAACGATGGCGTCCATGATGGCGCGGTGGTGCGGCGGCGCGTGGATGCCGCGATGGGGTTCGTCGTTGGTCCGCAGATAGAAAAGGACCGCTGACCGCCGGTCGGCGACCGGGCCATCGCTGATTTTGCGGAAAATCTGGGTGGCCGGGGTGAAGGCCAGCAAAAAGCCGGTCTCAAAACCGCCCAGCGCGAGATTGCCCTTTTGCGTGAAGGTGTGGACGGCGACCGCCTCGCTGTAGAGGCCGAAATAGCGGCGGCTCTGGGCCAGATCGCGCATCGCGTCCTTCATCCGCTCGAACAGCCGCCGCCCGCGATAACGGGGATCGACCGCCGCCATCGCGGTTTCTCCGGTGGTCGAGTCCGGTCCATGCAGCAGCATGGCGAGATGGCCGACCACCTCGTCGGCCTCGTTCACCGCGATCAGCGAGACCAGCGTGCCGCTGGCCAGCATGGCGACGATTCTCTCGGGGTAATAGACAAACTCCGACCCATAGGTGTAGCCGTAGGAGCGGTACATCAGCCGCGACAGCGACGCGGCGTCCGCCGGTTCCAGTGGACGCAACGTCACCGAATCCAAGGCGCGCGGCGGCTCGTCCGCTTCCGGGCTGGCGTCGTCCAGCGCCCCCGCGCCGGGTGAACGGCTGAGCGCGCGCGCCACCTCCAGCCGCTTGCCGCCCCGTCCCAAATTGCGGAAGGCGACGCGATGGGCCAGGTTGGTGGGCAAAAAGGGTTGAAAACCGGCGCGCTCGCCGTGCTCCTCGCCATGAACGCCTCTGGATGGGCTGTTGAAGGCGGCGGGCAGCCCCTTGTCCTCAATGGCGAAGACCACCTGATCGGGGCGCTTGGTCAATTCAGCGGTGTATTCGCCGGTTTCGCCGGGGTCGAAGGCGGTGCGGATGACGTGGAGCGCCACCTCCTCCACCAACTGGCCGAGCGGCGGCAGGTCTTCGGGGCAATCGACGCAGCCGCTGGCCGCCTGCATCATGAAGCGCTGCAAGGCCGGGACCGCCGCCGGATCGGCGGGCAGGGTCACGCGGGCGAGAAGGCGATCATTGCTCACGGCGTTTAACCTTAGAAGGAAGCAGGTGGACGGCGGATGCGTCAGGCCGCCCGAATGTTGCGGATGAAGGTCGCGACCTCCGTTTGCAACTGGTCGGCTTGGGCGTGCAGGCTGGTGGCGGTGTCGAGCGCGGTGTGGGCGATGGAGCCGGTTTCGGTCGCCGCCTGCGACACGTCGCCGATGGTCTGCGACACCGAACGGGTGCCGTCGGCGGCGTCCTGGGCGTGGCGGGCGATGTCCTGGGTGGCGGCGTGCTGCTGATCGACCGCGCTGGCGATGGTGGCGGTGATCTGGCTCATCCGGTCGATGGTTCCGGCGATGGCGCGGATCGACGCGACGGCGCGGCCCGTCACCGCCTGCATCTGGCTGACCTGCGCCTGAATGTCCTCCGTCGCTTTGGCCGTCTGGTTGGCCAGCGCCTTGACCTCGCTCGCCACCACGGCGAATCCCTTGCCCGCCTCGCCCGCGCGGGCGGCTTCGATGGTGGCGTTCAACGCCAACAAATTGGTCTGTCCGGCGATGGAGTTGATGAGTTCGACCACCTGATCGATGCGGCTGGCGGCGTCCGACAGGCCGGAAATCGCGTCGTTGGTGGCGTCGGCCTCGCGCACCGCCGTTCCGGCGATCTGCGAGGATTCGCTGATGTGGCGACCGATCTCTTCGATGGACGCGGACATTTCCTCCGCCGCCGAGGCGACCGAGGACACCCGCTCCGACGCCGTGGCCGACGCCCCGGCGACGCTGACCGTTTGCCGTTTGGTCTGTTCAGCGTTGGCCGAGAGGGTTTGCGCGTCGTCGCGCATGCGGGCCGACGCGTTCAAAAGCGAGCCGATGACCGAATTGACGGCGCTTTCCAATTGGTTGGCCAAATCCTGTTGGGCGGCGCGTTTGGCCGCTTCGGCCCGGCGTTGGGCGGCCTCCTGCTCGGCGGTCAGGCGACGAACCTCATGGGCGTTGGCGCGGAACACCTCCAGCGAGCGGGCCATGGCGCCGATTTCGTCGCCACGCCGTTGGCCGGGAACGTCCATGTCGATCTTGCCCGCCGCCAGCGATTCCATCGTCGCCCGCAGCTTGTCGAGCAGGCGGATGTTGCGGTTGACCAGCAGCAACCCGGACACCACCCCCAACAGCATGGCCAAGCCCACCAGCGTGGCGGTGACGGTCAGACCGCTGGAAATCGCGTCGTTCACTTGATCGGCGGCCTCGTTGGCGCTGCGCTCGTTCGCGCTGGCCAGGGCGCCCGCCTGTTTGCCCAAGGCTTCGACCAGGGCGAACAGGTTTTCCTCGGCCTTGGTTCCCGCCTCGCGCGCGGCGATCTCGGCCTTGCGCAGCGCGAACATTCCTTCGCCGTCGCGCCCGAAGGCCAGAATCGCCTGGGAAAGCGCGCGCGGGGTTTCGTCCGACAGGATGTTCGCCAGGAAATCGGCGGAAAATTCCACCCGCTTGGCGGCGGCGGCGAATTGCTTCTCCTGCTCGGCGACTTGGGCGGCGGTGGCGGCGCCCTCGGCCTTGCCCAGCAGGGTCACGGCCAGATTGATGTCGCTGATGATTTCGGACAGGGCTTGACGCACCGGCAGATCCTTGGAGACCAGCGTCAGAACCAGCATGGTCAGGCCGTTGGCGTCGGTCGGCAGATCCATGGTGACGCCCTGGATGCTGAGGCTCAGATTGCGCACCATCGGTTGGTAGCGGTCGAGAAAGGCGGCGTGCGCGACCGCCAAGGCCTGCGTCCGTGTGGCGCGGCGGGCGGCGGCGTCCAGGCGACGGCGCACTTCCCCCTCCAGCACGGCGACGGCGTTGGCGGCGTCGCCCAACAGACCGCCCAACGCTTTCCCATCCTTGGCCCCGCTGGCCGCGCCCTCCAGCGCCGCCAGCGCGTCAAGTTTGGTCCGCAAGGCGGCGCTGCGTCGTTGGAACTGCTCCACCGCCGCAGCGCGGGCGCGATCGTCAGCGGCCATGGCCAGCGAGCGGGCCGCTTCTTCCAACCCGCCGCTTTCATCCGCCGCCTTCAAGGCGCCGACGGCCAGCGGGAAATCCCGTTCGTGAACCTGGGCGAACAGGTTGGCGATGCGCAGTTGGAACAGCCCGGCGCCGCCGCCGATGGCGGCTGCGGCGACAAACATCGCCGTAAAGGCGCCGAACAGTTTGGCCTTCAGGCTCAACCCTTTCGGGGAACGGCGCGCGCTGTCCATGGCGGGATTTCCTTGGGCAAAGTGTCTGTTGGGCGACAGGGGGGAGGTTACGGCTTCTCGTTGGCGGCGATGGCCTTGCGCGCGGCGTCGAGCAGGCGCCGCCCGTCGACGCCCTGTTCGGACATTCCCGCCGCCCAATCGGCGTAGACCTCTTCCAACTCGTCACGGATGTCGCGCATTTGCGACGGGCTGAAGCGCTTGACCTTATGAACGCCGTCTTCGGCCAGCTTGCGTTTCATGCCCTCTTCGATCTCGTCGCGCTCTTCGGCGATGGCGATCGAGATCCGCTTGCCCAGATGCTTGTCGAAAGCGGTCTTGATCGGGTCGGGCAGCGCGTCGAAGGTCGTGCGCTTCATCGCCAGCATCACCACCGGACCGGAAAAATTGATGTCCAGCAGGTGGGTCAACTGGTTCATCAAGGGTTGGCCGTCGGCCCCGCCGGTGGTGGTGGAGGAGTACCAACCATAGGAAATGCCGTCGATCAGGTTGCTTTTCATGCCCGCCGCCATGCTGTTCAACGGCAGGGCGACGGGGACGATTCCCAGCTTGGCCAGGGCGCGGCCCACGGTTTTGCTGGGGTTGCGGATGCGCAGGCCGCGCAGATCGCGCGGCGAGTCCATCGGGCGGGTCGCCGTGAAGATGCCATAGGTGGGCAAGGCCCACAGCCCGACCACCTTCAACCCCTCATAGTCGCGGTTCAACGCGCCGGATTCATACAGATCCCACAGCGCTTTGGTCCCGCCGACGGCCGTGCGGCGGATCAGCGGCAATTCGATGACCGAACTGGCGACGAACCGGGTCGGGCTGTAGCCCTGAACGGTGTAGGCGATTTCAATGCCGCCGCTGTCCACCAGCTTCATCAGTTCGGTGGGTTTGCCGTATTCCCCAGTGGTGCGGATGTCGATGGCGACGGCGCCGTCGCTCTCCGCCTCAATCTTGCGACAGGCGTCGACCAGCATCCGATAAGTTGACGTCGTGGGCGTGAACACCGTGCCGAATCGCAGGGTGATTTCAGCAAGGGCTGATTCGGAAAATAAGACTATGAACAGAGAAAAACATACCAGAGTATTCGCCAAACGCCGGTATGCACGCATGCCGCTCTCCCTTGCGATACTTGTCTGTCTTATCGCACAGTGTGTGCCATACGCGCTACAGGGAATGAAGAGGAAAAAATTTCAACCAACCAACACATTGCGGCGTCTTGTCTCATCTCTGACATGTGGATAAACCGAGAAAATATTGTGTTTTAGTTGTTTTGTTTGCTTCGCGCGTGCGTGTGTTGATTGGATGGCGCGCTTAAGATCGGCGAATGCCGATCACGCTTGCGGCAAGAGGCTGAATTGCCCACGCTGATTTCGGTGAGCGGTCGCGCTTTTTCTTTCCCAAAAGCAGATGGAAAGCTCGTTTTGGTTGAAAAGAAGGCGGGGTTTGCGGTTCGCCCATCAATCTCTGTTGGTTTCAGAACGACCACAAACAGACGCGTCGTCGCCCAAGGCGTCGGCCCCGATGGGGCTGGGAGGCAGTCCCGCGCACCAGCGCCGCCAGACCAGCCGATAGGCGCGCTCCAGATGATGGAGGTAGCGTGGCGCGTCCATCAGGGGCGAGTTGGCCACCCGTTCGCGCAGGCCCAGGCGCAAACGGGCGATCCGCGCCGGATCGCCAGCCAGGGCGACGCCCAGCGCCACATAGTCATCGACCGTGTGGGTGATGAGTTCGGGCAGGCCGATGTTTTCCAGATAGCATTGACCGACGCAGGAGAACATCCGCCGTCCGGCGCAGGTCAGCACCGGAACGCCCATCCACAGCGCCTCGCAACTGGTGGTGCCGCCATTGGCGATCAACGGATCCAGGGCGACGTCGATGGCGCGGTAGGTTTCGTGCGGGTCGGCGACCCAGCCCAGCGTCTCGATCCGTTTGGCCTCGACGCCCAGCGCGGTGAAGCGGGCGCGGGTGGCGGCGGCGAAGGCCGGATCGTTCAGGCTGCGCCATTTCAACAGCAACCGCGCCGTCGGCGCGCCGCGCAGGATAGCGGCCCAGGCGGCGACGGTCTGGTCGCCCAGCTTGGACAGATTGTTGAAGCTGCCAAAGGTGACATGGCCGCGCGCCAGGGCGGGCGGCGTCGGGTCGGGCGCGACGTCGCTGGGGCGCGGCTTGAACACCACATAGGTGTCGGGCAGCCGGATCAACGCTTCCGCATGCCAGGAATCGGAGCCGGGCGGGGCGAAATAACGGTCCATGATCCGGTAATCCATCGCCGACAGGCCGGTCGTGTCGGGATAGAGCGGGTAGCTGATTTGGATCGGCGCCGGTTTGCGGGCGAAGGCGAACAGCCGGTGCCCGGTGAGGTGGCCGGAGCAATCGACGAGAATGTCGATCCCGTCGGCGCGGATCCGCTGGGCCAGGGCGTCGTCGTCCAGGTCATGGCACAGAACGAAACGGTCGGCGGCCCGCTCGAACGCCTCGGTCAGCGCGTCGCGCACCGGGCTGGTGGCGTAGCAGGTCACGCTGAAGCGCTCGCGGTCGGCGTTCTCCACCAGCGGCAACACAAAATTGCCGCAGGGATGGCCGTAGAAATTGGGCGACACATAGCCGATCCGCAGCCGCCGGTCCGGGTCGCGGTCGTTGCCGTGCGGGGCGGGCGTCAGATTGAGCGGGGCGATGTGTCGCCGTTCAAACTCCCGATGCTCCTGATAGACCGCGTCGGGGTCGGCGCTCTCGTCGAAGCCCAAGGCGAAGAGAAGGCCGGAGCGCGCCTGCCACAAATCGGGCCGCAGCGCCAAGGCCCGGCGCAGCGCGGCGATGGCGGCGGGCAAATCGCCCTGCTCGAAACAGGCGCCGCCCAACGCCATCTGCGCCTTGGCGATGTGCGGGGCGATGGTCAACACACGGTCATAGGCGGCGCGGGCGGCGCCGTAACGGTGGGAGCGGGCGTTCAGGCCGCCCAGCGCGTAATGCGCCCGCACGTCGTCGGGTCGCAGAGCCACAGCGCGCCGCTGCCATTCCGCCGCCGCGTCCAGCCGCCCGAGATCCTCCAGAATGTTGCCCAGCAGATGCGGCGCGCCGTCCGCCGCCAAGGCGTTGCGGCAGAGGATCAGGGCGTCGTCCAACCGCCCCTCCTCATGCAGGCGGTTGGCCTGCTCCAACGTCCGTTCGGCGCGTTGCCGGTCGCGCAGGGGGCGCAACCGCTCTTGCGCCTGGCGCAGGGGGGCGAAGTCCGGGCAGCGGGCGAGGGCTTCGTCGAGCACGGCCCCGACCTCCTCCACCGGCGCCGTTCCGTCCAGCGTGGCGGCGAGGTTGAACCAGGCTTGCGCGAAGGTTGGGTGATCGGCCACCGCTTGCCGGAATTCCGCCGCCGCGTCGTCCGCCCGGCCCGCGTCGCGCAGCAGCAGGCCGAGATTGTTGCGGGCCGACGGGTGGGACGGGACCAGCGCCAGGGCGCGGCGGTAGTGGGCTTCGGCCTCCTCCCGCCGTCCCAGCCGGGCCAGCGTCATGGCGAGGTTGACGTGGACGTCGGCGTTGCCGTCGTCCTGCTCCAGTGAGCGGGTCAGCAGACCGGCGGCGCGCTCGTCCTCCCCCCGGTCGGCGGCGATGGCGCCCAGCAGTTGCAGGGCGGCGGCGTTGGTCGGGTCGGCGTCGAGGATGCGGCCATAGAGCGTTTCCGCCTCGACCAGCCGCCCGGCGCGATGGTGGTCGAAGGCGACGGACAAGGCCTCCACAATCGTCGCCATGACCGCGCCACCACCTGAGTTTCACAACGCGCCGGATCAGACCAGCGCCGTCCGCCGCTGTCAACGGCGGTGGATCGAGCTTGAGAGATCAGGCCGCCAGCTTCGCCGCGACGTAGCGGTGTTCCTGCGTCCGCCCGCCATAGCCGTAGGCGTCCGCCGGAACTTCGTGGATCAACCCATAGCTGGTTTCGTGGAGCGGGCCGAGGACCGAGGCGAGGAAAGCGAAGATCTCCTCAAGATAGGCCGCTTTCTCGTCCTTGCTGTTGGTGCTGGCGGTGATCGTGATGTCGAGCCAAGCGCTGGCTTTGCCCAGATCGGCCAGGGATTGGCCGCCGATGAACCAATGGTCGGTCGGGGCGTAATGGACGGTCACGGCGGTGACGCCCGGTTGTTTGTGCAGAACCCGCCCGGTGATGGCGGTGACTCCCTGGGCGACGGTGGCCGACAGGGCGGGCGAGGCGGCGGCGGACAGCGTGACGGCGATGTAGGGCATGACAGGCTCCGTGGTGGTTCGGTTGAGGTCCGTCGCACCGTAGCGCCGCGTCATTGTTCCGAAAAACTCGTTTATATATATTATTAATGCAGATAAACTAAACCATGCTCCGCACGCTCGATCTTGCCGTGCTGCGCTCCTTCCTGCTGATCGCGCAGGGGCGCAGCTTTGTTGAAACCGCCGATCTGGTGGGGCGCTCCCCCTCGGCGGTCAGTTTGCACATTCAGAAGCTGGAGGAGGAGTTGGGCGCCGTCGTCTTGCGCCGCAACGCGCGCGGGGTGGAATTGACCCCGGCGGGGGAGCGGCTGTTGGGCTTCGCCCGACGGCTCTTGTCGCTGAACGACGAGACCATCGCCGCCTTCCGCGTCGCCGCCCGCCGCCCCTTGCGGGTTGGGACGACGCAGGATATGGCCGAAGCGGTGTTGCCCGACCTGCTGCGCCGTTTCGCCTTGGCTCATCCCGAGGTGGAGTTGACGCTGCGCATCGACCGTTCGCAAACGGTGATCAAGGGGGTGCGCGGCGGCGCGCTGGACGTCGCCATCGCGCTCCACCGCGACGACCCGACTCTGGTCGGGGTGCTGGCGGAGGAGCGAATGCTGTGGATCGGCGCGCGCGGCCTGGATTGTCCGCCGGACCGTCCGCTGCCCTTGGCTTTGTTCGAGCCGCCATGCAGCTTTCGCGCGGCGGCGCTCGACGCGCTGACGCAGGCCGGACGAGCGGCGCGCATGGCCGTGACCAGCCCCAGCTTGGCCGGGCTGCGCGCGGCGGTCGAGGCTGGGGTGGGGGTGACGGCGCGGACCCGGCACAGCCTGACCGGGCCGGTTCTGGCCGACGTCGGCGCGGAGCTGGGGTTGCCGCCGTTGCCGACGGCGGTGTTTTGCCTCTACGCCCATCCCGGCGAAAGCTGGACCGAGCGGGAGGATTTTCTGGCGCTCTGCCGCCATGTGGTTTGCCGCCGCTTGGTCTGATGAGGTTTGATCTGGCGGCGGCGGCGTCCTTGCGGATCGCCGTCGGGTTGCGCACAGTGGCGCCATGCATGTGGACACCACCGACCTGCGCCTGCTGCGCATCTTCCTGACCATCGCCGAGTCCGGCGGCTTCGCCGCCGCGCAGGGCGAACTGAATCTGTCCCTGCCGACGATCTCCAGCCACATGGCGGCGCTGGAAAGCCGGTTGGGGCTGACGCTGTGCCGACGCGGGCGCGGCGGCTTCGCCCTGACCACCGAGGGCAACGCGATCTATGAGGAGGCCCGCCATCTGTTCCTCGCGCTCGACCGATTCGAGCAGCGCGCCCGCGCCTTGCAGAACCGCATGTCGGGAACCCTGACGCTGGGCATCGTCGACAACACGATCAGCGACCCGCATCTGCCGTTGGAAAAGGTTTTCGCCCGCTTCGCCGCCGCCGCCCCCGACGTCGTCGTCTCCATCACCACACGCCCGCCGAGCGAGTTGTTGCGCGACGTGGTGGCCCGCCAACTTCATCTGGCGATTGGCAGTTTTCCCCGCGTCGCGCTGGGGCTGACCTACTCCGACCTCTACACCGAACAGCAAAATCTCTATTGCGGGCGCGATCACCCGCTGTTCGCCAGCGAAGACCCGGCCATCAGCATTGAATTGGTCCGCCAACACCGCATCGTCGCCCGCAGCTATTGGGGGATGCGCGACATGAAGCTGTTCGCCATCGCCGCACCGCGCGCCGTGGTCAGCGACATGGAATCGACGGCGCGTCTGATCCTGTCCGGGGCTTATCTGGGCTATTTGCCCGACCATTACGCCGCGCCAGACGTCGCGACGGGACGGCTGCGGCCAATCCGTCCCGACCTTTTCGGGACCAAGGCTCTGTTTCAGGCGGCGACGGTGTCGGAATCCAAGGCCGAACCGATGGTGGCCCTGTTTCTCGATCTGTTGGCGGCGGAGATGGAGGCGGCGAAGACGGCCACAGAGGCAAAACCGGGTTAGAGTCTCAGCGCCGCCGCGCCCAGCGCGATGACGAACCCCGACAGGGCGCGCGTCCATCGGATTGATTCCTTCAGGACCAGCGCGGCGAACGGCATGCCGAACAGAATGGAGCTTTCGCGCAAAGCGGCGACGTGGCGACTCACAAAATTTTGCGACCCATTGAGCATGAGACTTTTGAGAATCCGCAGCGACTCTTGGGATGGCGCTGATCGAAGCAGCGTGTCTATGGTATTCTGACGGCTAAGGAATCAACTGTCTGGTCGCCGCCAATGTCACCTTCAGCATCGCCCCCTCCCCAATCACGGCGTCTTTTGGGGATCTCCGGCGCGCTGATGATCGCTTTGCTCATGGCGGTGGGCGGCGTTGAAATCGCTCTCGATTATCAAAAGACGATGGACGCGGCGTTCGAGCGCCTCGAAAACCTCGCGCGCATCGCCGACGAAAGCGTTTCGGGCCGGATTCGGGCCATTGACGTGATGCTGCAAGACATCAAGCATGAGGCGCAGGACGCCATATCTCAATCTGAACGCGCCGATCTTTTGGCCTATATGAAGGCGCGCGCCGCGTCGTTGGAAGGCGTTCAGAGCATCAGCGTCTTCAACGCCGACGGCAAGGCGGCGCTGACCACGCTGCCCAATCTTCAGGGCTTCGATGGAAGCCGACGCCCCTACTTCACCGCGCCGAAGGCGTCGCCTGAGCAGAATCGGCTCTTCATCCATGGTCCTCTGTTGGCGAACACCGGTTCGGTTGTTCTCTTTGCGTCTCGCGCGAGGCTGTCGATGGACGGAGCGTGGGATGGGGTGGTTCTGGCCTCTCTGCCGCCCGCATATTTCGCGTCAATTCTGGATACGATCGCCCCCCAGAACGGTGGTTTCGCATCATTGTTGGGGCGTGACGGCACGATCGCGGCGCGCTCCCCGGATCAAGACAAGCTGCTGGGCCAATCCGTTGCAAAAGGCACGGCCTTTGGGATTTTTCAAGCATCGGGGCAACGGGTGATTCGCGCGCTGGCTCCGACAGTCACCGAAGACAAGCGCAGCTTGATTGTGATCCGGACCACCGCCTATCCAGAACTGCTTGTCATGCTTGGACTGTCTCAGGAGCAGGTTGTCGCCGAATGGCGCGACAAGGCTTTGCTCAAGGTCGGTGTTTTGGGGCTGCTGGCGTTGGTCGCTTGGGTGATGCTGCGCCGCTTCTCTCAGCACGAGGATGAACTGGTCGCCCAGCGCAACTTTGAACGGCAGTTGGTTCAGACGGCCAATGTGATGGTGGTCGGTTTGGACCGTAACGGCGTCGTGCGGATGGTCAACGAGACGGCCGAGGCGATCACGGGGTTCGCCCAGTCAGAGATCCTTGGGCAAAATTGGTTCGACGCCGTCGCCGTTGGTGAGGGCATGGCTGAGATCGTCAAAAATTTTCGTGATGGCGGAGCGTTGCCCGACCAGTTCGATGGGCCGATTCGCGCCAAGAACGGAACGAATCGAGTCATTTCCTGGCAAAACAGCACGGTGACTGGGCAAGACATCGTGTCGATGTCTTTCGGCATCGACATCACCGAGCGCCTGCAAGCGGAAGCGCGGGTGGTCGCCAGCCAACGCTTTGTTCAGGCGATCACTGACAATTTGCCGGGCATGGTCGGTTATTGGGACGCCGATCTGCGCTGCCGCTTCGCCAACAAATCGTATCTCGACTGGTTCGGCAAACGGCCCGAGCAGATCATTGGCCGGACCATGCTGGATTTGTTGGGCGCCCGCCTCTATGCGATGAACGAGCCTTACATTCGCCAAGCCTTGCAAGGAAAGGCTCAGCACTTTGAGCGAACCTTGACCAAAACCAACGGGGAAACTGGCTTCACCTGGGCGCATTATATTCCCGATATTGATGTCAGCGGCGCCGTTGTTGGTTTTTTTGTTTTGGTGAGCGACATCACCCCGTTGAAAAACGCAGAGAGCGCCTTGCGGGTGGCGTCAAATCGGTTGGCTCTGGCGACCAAGGCCGGTGGAATCGGCGTGTGGGATTTGGAGATCGAGAGCCGGACGATGCGGTGGGACGAACGCATGTTCCAGATCTACGGTCGTGACGCGGCTTCGATGACGTTGGATTACGTGACCTGGTGTTCCTGGTGCGTCGCGGATGATTTGCCGCGCGTCGAACGCGAATTGGCGACGGCCATTCGGGATCGGACGGATTTCAACAGCGAATTCCGCATCGTCACCCCAAACGGCGGCCTTCGCCACATCAAGGCCTCTGGAATCGCGGAGTATGACGAGCATGGGCAAGCCCGGCACGTCATCGGCGTCAACTGGGACATCACGAGCATCCGCGAAAAAGAAGAGGCGCTGCAAGCGGCTCAGACAGCGGCGGAAAAGGCCAGTCGCGCCAAAAGCGAATTCCTGGCCAACATGAGCCATGAGATCCGCACGCCGATGAACGCCATCCTTGGCCTGTCGCATTTGTTGGGGCGGACCAGGTTGACCGCCGAGCAGCAGGATTTCGTTGGCAAGATCACGCAATCCGGGCGTGGGTTGTTGACCATCATCAACGACATTCTTGATTTCTCACGGGTCGAGGCCGGTCGGCTGGAACTGGACGTCGCCGCGTTCGATTTGTCGGCGGTGCTGGACGCCGTGTCCACCATCATGTCGATCAACGCCAGCGACAAGGATCTGGAGTTGCTGATCGACGTGGCGCCCGGCACGCCGATGGGCTTGATCGGCGATGGCCTGAGACTGCAACAGGTGCTCGTCAATCTGACCAGCAACGCCATAAAATTCACCAAAACGGGGATGGTCGCCTTGCGGGTCGAGCGGCTTGGCGGCGAGGGAAATGAGGCGCTGTTGCGGTTCTCCGTTCAGGACAGCGGCATCGGCATCGCCGCCGAGGTTGTTCCGATGCTGTTCTCGGCGTTCAGCCAAGCCGATTCGTCGACCACCCGCCGTTTCGGCGGGTCGGGGTTGGGGTTGGCGATTTGCAAGCAACTGGTCGGTTTGATGGGGGGGGAGATCGGGGTGGACAGCCAACCCGGTCATGGCAGTTGTTTTTGGTTCACGGCGCCGCTGGCGCTTTCTTCGGAGACAATGGCGGCGCCGGGTGAGCGGCCGTCGCTGGAGGTGTTGATCGTCGACGACCACGAAACGGCGCGCCACGCCATTGCCCGCACCGCCGAATCCTTGGGATGGAGCGCCGACATCGCCAAAACCGGGCGTGAGGCGGTGGAGCGGGCGCAGGATCGCGTGCGGCGTGGCCAGCCGTTTGACGCGTTGATTCTGGATTGGAAAATGCCGGAACTGGATGGCCTTGCGGTCAGCCGCCAAATCCTGGGGCTATCTGAAAAGGGCGCCCGACCGATTGTCGTCGTTATGGTCGCGGGCTACAGCCGCGACATTCTGCTTCACGCGCCGGGGGCGGATCTTGTCGACGCGGTTCTGGTCAAACCCGTGACCATGTCGGCGTTGCGCAACGCGGTTATGGAGGCGCGCGATCGTCGGAAGGGGGTGACGCCACCCCTTGGGATGGAGGAAGCGGTCGCGGCGGTTGAAAAAGACCGTTTGGCCGCTGTGCGACTGCTGGTGGTCGAAGACAACCACATCAATCAGGCGGTCGCCCAGCGCGTTTTGGAATTGGAGGGCGCGACCGTCACGCTTGTTGGCGATGGACGGCAGGCCGTTGATCGTTTGCGCGCCGATCCTGAGGCGTTCGACGCCGTCCTGATGGATGTCCATATGCCGGTTATGGATGGTTATGAGGCCACCAAGCGAATCCGTCAGGATTTGGGACTGACGACGTTGCCGATCATTGCTCTGACGGCGGGCGCCTTGGCCGAGGAGCGCGCGCACGCCAAGCAGGTCGGCATGAATGATTTCATCACCAAGCCTTTTGATGTCAACGAGGCGGTGCGATGCATCCGTCGCCATGCGCCGACGGCGTCGGCGAAGTCTCGCGTGGCTGTCAGAGAGGAGAGGCCGGCGGCCATTCCCGGCATCGACATGGCGCAAGCCGCCCGGCGCCTTGGCGGCGATGGCGTGTTGCTGGCGCAGTTGCTGCCACGCTTTGTTGAAGAGTTTGCTCAAGCGGCGGCGCAGATCCGCGAAAAGCTTCGGGATGGGGACAGCGAAGGGGCGACCAGCGCCTTGCACGCCCTCAAAGGGGCGGCGGGCAATTTGGCGGCGGTCGATATCGCTGTTTTGGCGCAAGCGGCGGAAAGCGCCATTCATGCCGGGCGGCATGGCGAACTCCCGTCCCTGCTGAAACGCTTGGACAGAGAATTTTCTGTTTTGAATCAATATATTGATCGGTCATCAGCTTTGCCGCCCTGAAAAAGAAGGCGTGCCCCTGTTCGCTGAAAAAACACTGGCGATTGGTCGGATCGTGTTACTTTGATGCTGAAGTTCTTTTTGAACGCGAGAGAGCAAGCTGTTGCTGGGGGGCGCGGTGGGCCGCGTTGGACGAAGCGTTGTCATGGTGGCGATCGTTCTGTCCGCGATGGCGGGGAACGCGGCTCATGTTGTTTACCGTGATTATGAAGACACCTTGCAACGCCGGTACGCTCTGGTCCGTGACATGGCCAAGGTGGTGGAGGAGCATGTCCACCGTGTGATCGCCACGGCGACGGTGTCGCTCGATCATGTGGCTGCAATGGTCAGCGAATCCGGCGGCCTTGACTCGGCGCGCAGCATCGACAACTGGAAGCGCTTGCGCGAATACGCCGCTCACCTTGAAGGCGGTGAATCGCTGTGGGTGATCTCGGCGGACGGCAAAACCATTCTGGAATCGGCGAGCTATCCTGGCCGTCAGGCGCCAAACCGGGATTACGCGCAGGCTCTTGAGGATGGCGGCCCCCTGTTCGTTGGCCCGGCGACCGCAGACCGGGGCGAAGGCGGGCATTTCGTCTTCACGTTGGCCCGCCCGTTGCGCGACGACGCCGGACAACCGCTCGGCGTTGTTCTTGCGGTGATGAGCGTGGCCCATCTCACCGATTTTTATGATCTCCTGGGTTTTGACTACAACCCTTTGATCGGCGTTTACCGCAACACGGGCGACGTCGTGTCCCGGCGTCCCAACATGCAGGATGTGGTGGGGAAGAGCATCGCCAACGGGGTGCTGCTCCAAGAAAAACTCAAGGAAGCCCCGGAGGGGCTGTTCTTGTCCGCGTCGCCTTTGGATGGCATGACGCGGATCGCCGCCTACCGTACGGCGCGCGATTACGGCCTGATCGTTTTGACGGGGATTGATCGGGATCGTGGGCTGGCGGATTGGCGCACGCGCAGCCTGCACACGCTGTTGGAAACCGTGATTGGGACGTTGGCGGTTCTGCTGACCATGGCTTGGGGGTTCCGGTATCTTGACCGCGAGCGGCGAACCCAACTGCAATTGACCGAAGCCCGCGCGTCCGCCGCCCGCGCCAGCGCCGAGCGGGATGAAATCTCCCGTCTGGCCAAGGCGTTGCGAGAGGCCAAAGAATCCGCCGACGCCGCCCGCCAGATCGCCGAGGCCGCCAACCGCAGCAAGGGGCAGTTCCTGGCGGGTCTCAGCCACGAATTGCGCACGCCGTTGAACGCCATCATCGGCTTTTCCGATCTGATCGCGCGGGAGTCCGAGGGGCCAGTCGGTTCGCCGCAATACCGCCGATTCGCTGTCAATGTCCGCGATTCCGGTCAACATCTTCTGGAACTCATCAACGAAATCCTCGATCACGCCAAGTCTGAGGTTGGCGCCTTGCGGCTTGAGGAAAGCATTGTCGATCTTGAGGCGTCGGTCAGCTTCGCCACACGCCTGTTGGCTCCCCGCGCGGAGCGGGCAGGGGTTGCTCTTGCCGTTCATGTGGCCCCCGAGGTGCGTTTCCTGCGCGCTGATGAACGGCGCCTGCGGCAGATCATCCTCAATCTGGTCAGCAACGCGGTGAAATACACGCCGTCCGGCGGGACGGTCACGGTCTCCGCCGCCCTTGAGGATGGGGCGTTGGCGATCCGCGTCACGGACACCGGAATGGGCATCGCCACAGAGGATTTGGGCCGGGTGATGGAACCGTTCGCGCGGGCGGAAACCAGCGTCAATCAGCGGATCGAAGGGACAGGCTTGGGCCTGCCTCTGACCAAACGGCTGGTCGAACTGCATGGCGGCAGCCTGTCGTTGAGCAGCGCCTTGAACAAAGGAACCACGGCCCTGATCCAACTGCCCGGCATTCGCGTTTTGCTGCCCGGTCAGGCCCTGCCCCCGCCCGCCGAAGGCGGACGGCGCAACCTGTCCATCGCGTTGGTCGAGGATGATCCGACCATTCGTCGCGGGGTCGCCGCTCTGCTGCGCGAATGGGGGCATCATGTGGTCGAAGCCGCCAACGCCAACGAGGCCTTGGTGATTTTGCAAGGACCGGACGCGCTGGATCTTTTGTTCAGCGACATCGTCATGCCGCCGGGCATGTCGGGGGCGGAACTGGCCCAGCATGCCCGGCGTCTGCGCCCGACCATGCCCATTCTGTTGGCTTCGGGGTCGCCCCCCCACGCCATTGCGGCGGATGAGGCGCGGATTCCCGGCGCCGCCATCATCGTCAAGCCTTATGACATCGGAGAACTGAAAAGCCAGATCGCTCATTTGTGTGGATGGCGTCCAGCCGAGGCGACGGTTTCACCGACGGAGAGGCGCGCGCCGCGTCTGCTGGTCGCGGAAGATCTGGAGATCAATCGGGAATTGCTGTCCGCCATCTTCCGCGACAGTGGCTATCATTTGGATCTGGTTGCCGATGGCGCGGCGGCGGTGCGGGCGATGATGGACGCCGATTATGATTTGGTGTTGATGGACGTGTCGATGCCGGGGATGGATGGATTGGAAGCGACGCGGCTGATTCGCGCCATGCCGCCGCCGCGCGGCCAAGTGCCGATTCTGGCTTTGACCGCTGGCAATCTGCCAAGCGAAATTGCGCTGTGCCAGGAAGCCGGAATGAACGGAGCCATCGGCAAGCCGTATGACCGCAACCTGTTGCTACAGGACGTGGCGCGGGTGATCGCCGACGCGTGCGCCGAAACGGTGTGATTCAGGCCGGATCGAAGGCGTGCGGGAAATGGGCCAGACGACGCCCGAACAGCCCGCTGGCTCGTTTGCCGTCATCTTTGCTGGGCGCGCGGTCAGTCGCCGCCGGAGGGGAGCCGCTGGGGCGTACGCGGCGCTCATCCTCGCCGGGTGGAGCGTAAAAGGGCAAAGTCAATTGGCCGTCCGGCTCCGCAGCGTAAGGCAAACCGGGAACCGTCCGGCGCTCGGTGCCCGGAAGAACATACTGCTCGCCTTGGTCGGTGTGCTCGATCTGCGGCATAAACATTTGTCCTGTCTCGACCGGGCCGATTCTGCCGTCCCCTTTCGTTCCGGTCAAGGCCGACGGTATGGCGAACGGCCCAACCCGTTCGCCATACGCGCTTTTTTCGCTTACGGCGTCAACGCCGCCGCCGCCAAAAGATAAGATGCGTAAGCAACGGCCCCGGACGCGGGGATTGTCAGCACCCAGGCCCAGACGATTCGACCCGCCAACCCCCAGCGCACCGCCGAGGTTCGGCGGGCGGAGCCGACTCCGACGATGGCCCCGGTGATGGTGTGGGTGGTGGACACCGGAATGCCCAGCCACGTCGCGCCGAACAGGGTGATGGCTCCGGCGGTTTCGGCGCAAAAGCCCTGATACGGCTTCAGATCGGTGATGCGGGATCCCATGGTGCGGACGATTCGCCAGCCGCCCATCAGGGTTCCCAACCCCATCGCCAACTGACAGGACAGGATGACCCAGAAGGGAACATGGAAGGTCTCGCCCAGCATTCCCTGGCTGAACAGCAGCACGGCGATGATCCCCATCGTCTTCTGCGCGTCGTTGCCGCCATGGCCCAGGCTGTAGAGCGCCGCCGACACCAATTGCCAATGGCGGAACTGCCGGTCCACGGCAAAGGGCGGGACTTTGCGCAACGCCCAGGACAGGATCAGCATCATCAGCAACGCCAGAAGAAGCCCGATGGTTGGGGACAGCACGATGGCGATGGTGGTTTTGGTGAAGCCGCTGGCGACGATGGCCCCGAATCCGGCCTTGGCGATGCCGGCTCCTGCCAACCCGCCAACCAGCGCGTGCGAACTGGACGAGGGCAAACCCAGCCACCAGGTGAACAGGTTCCAGCCGATGGCCCCGCACAGCGCTCCCAAAATCACCGCCGGGTCGATCACCGAAGGTTCGACCAGTCCGGTGCCGATGGTGGTGGCGACGTGCAGGCCAAAGAACAGGAAGGCGATGAAGTTGAAGAAGGCCGCCCAGGCGACCGCCAGTTTCGGGGACAACACGCGGGTGGAGACGACGGTGGCGATGGAGTTCGCCGCGTCGTGCAGCCCATTGATGAAGTCAAAGGCCAACGCGACCAGGATGATGACGATCAGCGCGGGCAGGCCAAGATGAAGGGCGTCCATCGCCGCCGCCTTAGACTTGATCGAGCATGATGCCCGCGACAAGGTCGCCGACGTCGTCGCAACGGTCGGTGACGGCCTCAAGCTTTTCATACAGCTCGCGCCGCCCCAGGAAGGCGATCATGTCTGGCCGCTCGTTGATGAGCGATTGCAGGGCGCCGCGCAGAACATCGTCGGCCTGATCCTCCAAATCCGACAGGCGACCGCACAAGTGGCCGATGCGTTCGGCGTTGCGGGCGATGGCCCCCAACAAGGGCATCAGTTCGACCAGGACATTGGCCTGCTGGTGGATCAAGGCGACGAACTGGCGCATTGGATCGTCAACACGCTCCACCCCATACAGGGTGGCGTGGCGCGGCACCTCGTCCATCAGGTCGATGGCGTCGTCCAGCGCGTTGATGAGCGCCAGAATGTCGGATCGGTCGAACGGCGTGATGAAGGCCCGGTGCAGATCGCGCACGGCGTCCTTGGCGATGTGGTCGGCGTCTTTTTCAACGCGCTTCAAGGCGGCGATGCGTTGGGGGCGTTCGTCAGGGGTGGCGTCCATCACCGCTTCCAGCGCGACGGCGGCGGCCACGATGTGGCGAGCCTGCGCGACGAACTGGTCGATGAAGCGTTCCTCCTTCGGCATCAGCGAACGGAATGCGCGGAGCAGCATGGGACAAGGTCTCGTGTCTTTGGCGTGAGCGGTTGGGCTGCTCATAGCATGGTTCGGGCGCGTGCGCAGCGTTGACCGTCATGAATTTGTCATAATGCGCTCCTGTTGCGTCGTTCCGTCGCCAGTCATGCGGCGGCTTATGGACAGGGCGCGCGCGCCCACCTACATGTCGGGGACATCCGAACGAGGGACGCCGATCATGACACGCCTCACCGCCCGGTCCATGGCAGTCCGGTCCGCCACCATTGCCGGGACCGTCGCCAGCTTGCTTGCCCTGTCTCCGCTGGCCGCGCAGGCGCAAGGCGCGGCGAACGACCCAGCCGCCCCATGCAGCCCAACCGTTTCGGCGGCGCTGGGGGCGTGGGATTCCGGGATGGCCGCCGCCGAACTGTTCGGCGACAAGGCCCTGGCCTTGGCGCGCGAGAAGGGGCGGGACTATCTGTTGCCGCTGCTGGGCATTGATCCGAAAGCGGTTCCCCCCGCCTCCAGCGCGACGCCGGAGGGCGACACCGATGATGTGGCCCGCGCCATCGAGGCCAGCCGCAACGATCCCAAGCGCCGAGCGGAGCTGTGCGTCGCCATCACCCGCACGGTGAACGAGGCGCGCGACAACGCGGGGGCTAAGCTGGACGCGTTGAAACGGGCGGTCGAGGGCTGGCGTTTGCCGCCTTTGCCCACGCCCTCGCCATCGGTCCCGCCCGCCGCTCCGGTCACGCCCTCAACGGCGCTCGACGGCACCATCAAGACCTGAAGTGCGTCGTTTTCGCCGGACCCGCCGCCCAAAAAAATCACGAGCGGAATAAAGCCGTCGCCCGCATGTTCTCTTCCACAAAGCCTCGCAGGAGCGTAGGAGAGGGACGGGCAGGGCGGCGGCGGTCCGGTGTGGCCAATTGGCCATGGCCAGGGAATTGTCACAGTCCATGGTCATAGGGTCCGTTGCCGAACTCGGCCCAAAGGACTAGTTTGTTAGCGTAACCAACAATCGTAACTCGCGCGTGGGAAGGTGCCATCCATGGTTCTGAAAAATCTGGCCTGCGGCACGGCGTCAGCCGCCCTGGCCTGTGAAGCGACGCCGCCCAGACGGGTGGACGTTCATTGTGCGTTTCTCTCCCAACCAGCAACCAGACGCGCGGACGGCCCGGATCGGGATCTGCGCACGCGCGGCGAACAGCGCGTGATCGGCCTGTTGGGCGGCCTTATCAGCCAGATTGTTCTGACGAAGCTTCCGAAATACGACTGAGTTTCTCGATCCCAGGGGCCGGAAGACATCCGGGGTTCTCAACTCCCTCATCCACATCTGTCTTTTGTGGTGCCGCCATGGCGATCGTTTTGCATTCCTTTACCGTCACACTGGCTGTCGCGGACCCGTCGGGTTGCGCCAGCGCCGCCGAACACCGCGCCCGCGTGTGGAAAGCCGTGTCCGAATTGTCGGAAGCGGTCCGCACCGCCGGCATGGCGCGCGAGGCGCGCGTGCGTGGCCAAGACCGTTGCGGTCATGTCTTGATTGAGGCGACCGACACCGGGGCCGACTTCCTGCGCGGCCTGCCCGCCATCGCCCGGATCGACACCGGACGGATGGCCGTCCGGCATTGAGCCGCAAGGCAAGGGTCTGAAACGACGAAGGCCCGCCGCGTTTCCCGTTTGAATGGGACGCGCGGCGGGCCTTTTGCGTGTCAGTGCTTATTCGCGAACAACATAGGTGTAGAAGCGGATCCGGCCATCCTCGCCGGTTTCGCGGTACAGGCCCTGGATCTCGTTGTCGAAGCCGGGGAAGCGGTTGGCGCCTTCCTGGAACATCTTCAAATACTCGATCATCGGGCGGGCGCGCTCGTCCAGCCGCTCGCCGGGAACCACGGTGGCGATGCCCGGCGGGTAGACGACGAACAGCGTGGTGGCGACGCGCCCCACCGCCTCCTCAATCGGCACATAATCGACGTTGTTGCGCACCAGATGGCGCGTCGCCTCGCGCGGCGGCATCACCATGTCGGGCAGATGGTTGGGGCGGAACATGTTGCGCTGCAACTGGCTGGTGCCCGCCTCGCGGTAATAGGCGTGCATGGCGCCGCACAGGTCGCGCAGCCGGGTTCCGGTGTAGCGCTTGGCCCGCTTGGCGACGAATTCCGGGATCACGTCTTCCAACAGGGCGTTGTCGTCGTGCAGCCGCTTGAAGGCGACCAGCCCGCTGAGCAACGTCCCCGCCTTGCTCGATTCGACGCCCGGCGTCAGCAGGAACAGGATGGAGTTCAGATCGTTCTTTTCCGGGACGATGCGGTTTTCACGCAGATACTGCGCCAGAACCGGGGCGGGGATGCCGTGATCCTCATAGGCTCCGGTCTTGCGGTTGAAACCGGGGGTCAACAGGGTCAGCTTGTTCGGATCGGTCATCGCGTAACCGGGGGCGACATGCTTGAAGCCGTGCCAATCCGCGCCGGGGGCGAATTCCCAATGATGGACGTTCGCCGCCAGCTCGTCGGTCGGCACATCCTCCCACGCCATCTCGACGCCGTTCACCACCGTCCGGTCCGGGACGAAGGGATCGAAGAACCAGCGGCGGGCCGGGTCGCTCTCGCGCCCCTCGAACTCGTGATGGATCGCGCGGATCTTTTTGCGCAGCTCAATGCCCAAGCGGATGGTGTCGTCCCACAGCACTTCGCCGGAGCGGCCCTTCATCATCTGCGCCCCGACGTCCAACGAGGCGAAGAGCGGGTAGAAGGGCGAGGTCGAGGCGTGCAGCAGGAAGGTTTCGTTGAACCGGCGATGCTCCACCCGGCGGCGTTGCTTGCCGAGATGGCTGTCCTTCACATGGATTTGCGAGGCTTGCGAGAAGCTGGCCAACTGCTTGTGCGTCGATTGGGTGGCGATGATGCCGGGATGCCCCTCGCCCAACTGGTCCAGCCCCATGGCGAAGCGGCCCTTGAACAGCGGGTGGAATTTCAGGAAGCCCGCCCACGCCTCGTCAAACAGGATGTAGTCGCAGAGATGGCCGATCTTCGCCAAAATGGTTTCGGCGCTGTAGATGGTGCCGTCGTAGCTGCATTGCTGAATCACCGCCGCGCGGAAGGGGCGTTCGCGCTTCCAGGCGTCCGGGTCTTTGACCAGCGGGTTTTTGCGGATCTTCTCGCGGATGCGCTCCTCGTCCAGCGCCTCATGGTCGATGGGGCCGATCAGGCCATAGGCGTTGCGGTCGGTTTCCAGGAAGATCGGGATGCCGCCGCCCAGAAACAGGCCGCCATGATGGGCCGCCTTGTGGTTGTTGCGGTCGAACAGCACCAGATCATCCTCGGCCACCAGGGCCGACAGCACGATCTTGTTGGAGGCCGAGGTGCCGTTCAGCACGAAATAGGTGCGCTCCGCCCCGAAAATGACGGCGGCCTCCTTCTGCGCCTTCAACGCCGGGCCTTCGTGAATCAGCAGGTCGCCCATCTCCAACACCGAATTGTCGATGTCGTCGCGGAACACCGCTTCGCCCAGATGCTCGACGAAGATCCGCCCAATGGGGCTGCGGTTGTAGAAGATGCCGCCATTGTGGCCGGGGCAGGTCCACAATTGGTTGCCCTCTTCGGCGTAATCGACCAGCGCGCCGAAGAAGGGAGTTTTCAGCGTTTCGGCGTATTGCTTCAGACGGCTGACCAGATTCTTGGCGATGAATTCCGGGGTTTCTTCGGCCAGGAAGACATAGCCGTCCACCTGATTGAGCACGTCCACCGGGATGTTTTCCAGCCGCTGGCGGCGCACCAGCAGGATGATCGGCATTTCCAGCCCGCGCGCGCGGGCCAGCGCGATCAGCGAGGCGTTCTTGCCGTCCATTCCGCGCTTGCCCCAATCGACGATCATGCAGCCGATGGCGGCGTCGGTGCGGATGGCCAGTTCGGCGTCCTCGACCCGGCGGGTCCGCACGACCTGGAAGCCCAACCGCTCCACCTCCGACAGGATCTGTTGAAGCCGGACGCCTTCCAGCTCATCCACCTCGAAGTTCGGCGCGCAGATCAGGACATTGAAGCGGCGAAAGAATTCCATGCCGGGACTCCGGGGACTGGGTGGCGGGTGCGAAAATGCGACGGAAAACAGAAAAGGCGGGCTTATTCGCCCGCTTGGACGGTGCCGCCCAAATGATCGTCGGGCAACTGCCAATCGGCGGCGCCGAGCGCGCGTTGCAAAAACACGCTGTCGGTCCAGCGCCCGAATTTGAAGCCAACCGACCGCAGGATTCCAGCCTCGACAAAGCCGCAGGCCTCGTGCAGGCGGCGGGACGGCGTGTTGGCGCTGTCCACCACCGCGATCATCTGACGGCTGTTTGTCTTTTCCAAGGCGTCGATCAAGGCGGGCAGCAAACGCCGCCCGATGCCCATGCCGCGATAATCCTTGTGAACGTAGATCGAGTGTTCAACCGTGTAACGGTAGGCCGGACGCTTGCGAAAGGGCGCGGCGTAGGCGTAGCCGACCACCGTTCCATCAAGTTCGGCGACCAGATGCGGCAGGCGGCGTTTCAGCATCGCCTTGCGTCGGCGTTTCAACTCGTCGGGATGCAGCGGCTCGATGTCGAAAGGGCCGAGGCCATTTTGGATGTGGTAGCCGTAAATCTCCAGCATCGCCGGAACATCCCCCTCGGTGGACGGGCGGATGACGATGACAGCGGACGAATCAGGCACGGATCCAACCTCTCCTCGCGCGGCGCTGGATCGCGTCGCGGCGGCAGGGTATCCGAAGGACGTGACAGACGTGTGACAGGGGCGCGTCAGTGATTTGACCGACGCGCCCAGGTCCGTTCCAACCTCAGCGCATGCCCAGCGCGAACACCGCGCCGACGGCGGCGCCGATGGCCGCCTGGTTGGCCACCGGCTGGGCCAGGACATAGCTGGTGGCCGACGACGACACGCTCGACACGAAGGTTCCAGCGGCGACGGCGGAATCAAGCACCAGCGTGCCGACGGCCGGGGCCGCCCCCTGAACGGCGGCGCCCGCCGTGGTGAAGGCGCCGCCGACCGTCGGGGCCGCCGCCGGGAGGACGTAGGGCAGGGCGACCGCGCCGATGGCGCCGCCGACGACCACCGTGGCGATGGTTCCCATCCACGAGGAGGAGGACGCCCCCCCTTCGGCGGCGCTGACCGGGGAGGCCAAAAGGGTCAGAACCGCAAGGGCGGGGGCCAACTGCCGGATCGACATGCTGTTCTCCTGATTGTGGCGTCCCACGGACAAGGGGCGCGGATTGCGGATGGGGGAAAACGGTGTTGTGAAGACAAGCTTGTGCAGGCCACCGTTCCAACGCAAGTGGGAAAATGTCGCGAGGCCTCTGCGTCGAACAACAAAACCACAAAACAGCGCCGCCGCCGCGTCGTGGGACGCGGCGGCGGCGTGTAATCGTAAAATCGTCGGTTACTTGGCGCTGTAGTCGAAGAAGCCCTTGCCCGACTTGCGGCCCAGATGACCGGCGTCAACCATTTCCTTCAACAGCGGCGCGGCGCGGTATTTCGGATCGTTGAAGCCCTGGTAGAACACGTCCATGATGAAGAGCATGGTGTCCAGACCGATCATGTCGGCCAGCGCCAACGGACCGATCGGGTGGTTGCAGCCCAGCTTCATGCCCGCGTCGATGTCCTCGGCGGTCGCCAGACCTTCCTGAAGCGCGAAGATCGCTTCATTAATCATCGGGCAGAGGATGCGGTTGACGGCGAAGCCGGGGCTGTTCTTGGCGGTGATCGGGGCCTTGCCGACCCGCTTGGCGAACTCCATCGCCGCCGCGTGGGTGGCGTCGGAGGTCTGGAGGCCGCGAATCAGCTCCAACAGGGCCATCAGCGGCACCGGGTTGAAGAAATGCATGCCGATGAAGCGGTCGGGGCGGTCGGTCGCCGCCGCCAGCTTGGTGATGGAGATCGACGAGGTGTTGGTCGCGATCATCGCCTCCGGCTTCAGGACGGCGGCCAGATCCTTGAGGATCTTCAGCTTCAGCGCCTCGTTCTCGGTCGCCGCTTCGATCACCAGATCGCAGGCCGCCAGCGCGGCCTTGTCGGTGGTGGCGGTGATGCGGGCCAGCGCGGCGTCGCGCGCCTCGACCGTCATCTTCTCTTTCTTCACCAGACGATCCAGGCTGCCGCCGATGGTCTTCAGACCACGGGCCACCGCCTCGTCGGAAATGTCGATCATCACCACGGTCAGGCCGGCGACGGCGCTGACCTGGGCGATGCCGTTGCCCATCGTGCCAGCCCCAATGACGCCGACGGTCTGAACCACGGCGGCCGCATTACTCTCGGTCATTGTCCCTTATTCCTTGTTGGTTCGCAGGTGCAGCATCTTTACACCCTTTTGCGTTGCGTCGCGATGACTCGTCGTCGCATGGGGCCGCGCAGGGAAGGCATGACGAAGGCGTCGGCGGAAATCCGCCGATAGGCGGTTCGATCTGAGCGAAATTCCGCCGACCGCGCCGTGCGGACGAGGGATTCCCCACAGTGTTTTCAATTGTTTGCGACGCTGACAGAGAGTGGCGCGGAGTTTGCTCTTAGGTGGATCAACCGCAGCGGGGTGTTGCGGATGAACGCCTTTGGGAGAGAATGATGCTCAAGACCAGCCTGCTCGCCGCCGCCGCGATGGCCGCCGCGCTTGTCACGCAGAACGCCAGCGCCGCCGATCTGGTCCGACTCGGCAACCTGAAATTCGCCCATTACGGCGCCGTCTCCTACATGAAGGAGATCGCCGGAAAGTATGATCTGAAGATCGACGAGCGGGTCTTCCCCAAGGGCATCGACATTTTGCCCGCCATCGTCGCCGGAGAGATCGACGTCGCCGCCAGCGCGGTGGACGCGGCGATCGCCGGGCGCGCGGCGGGCGTGCCGATCTACGCGGTGGCTGGTTTCGCCAAGGGCGGCGCGCGCATCGTCGCCAAGCCCGACGCGGGCATCAAGAGCGTCGCCGATCTGAAGGGCAAGAAGGTCGCCACCCCGCGCGGCGGCGCGCAGGAGCTGGTTTTGCTGGCTGAGTTGGCCAAGCATGGTTTGAGCTGGTCGGATCGCCCCGGCAAGGACGTGCAGATCACCTACATGGCCTACGCCGACATGAATCAGGCCCTGCTGTCCGGCAACATCGACGCCATGTCGCAATCCGAACCGCAATCGAGCCAAGCCATCAACAAGGGATTCGGCGTCGAGGTCATCAAGCCCTACGACACCGAACTGGGCGAGCCGGTGCGCTCGCTGGTCGTCACCGAGGATTTCTACAAGAAAAAGCCCGAGGTGGCCGAACGGTTGATCCGCTGCTTCGTCGAAGCGACGGCGACCTTCATCGCCCAACCCGCCTTGGCGGAATCCTACGTCCGCGAAAAGGTCTTCAAGGGCCAGATCAGCAGCGAGGATTACAAGGACGCCATCGGCAATTCGCCCTTCTCGTATGATCTGTCGGTCGAACATGTCCAGACCACCACGGATCTGATGCAGAAATACGGCGTCGGGCGCATGGACACCCCGCCCAAGGCCGCCGATTGGGTCAAGCTGGACTTGCTCGCCAAGGCCAAGGCGTCGGTCAAGACCAACTGATCCTGCTCAGCGCGCCAGAAGGAGTTCCCGATGTCCAATCCTCACGCCAAACTCTCCGCCGCGTCTGTGCTGCGCGGTTCCATTGTTCCGCTGCTCGTGATCGCCTTCTGGCAAGCGCTGTCGTCGTCGGGCTTGATAAACCCGGTGGTGCTGCCGTCGCCGGTCGCCGTGGTCGTCCGCTGGTGGGCCTATTTGCTGCCCGCCGAGGCGTTCGACCCGGCGCAATCCAGTTGGTTCCTCTGGGCGCTGTCGGGCGAGATGCTGACCGACGCGTGGTCCAGCCTCTACCGCGTCGTGCTGGGCTTCGCCGTCGGGGCCGGTCTGGCCCTGCCGCTGGGGCTGACGATGGGGACCAGCGACCGGGTTTACGGGTTGATGGACCCGCTGTTGCAGGTGCTGCGGCCGATCCCGCCCATCGCCTACATCCCGCTCGCCATTCTATGGTTCGGCTTGGGCAACGCGCCCGCCATTTTCCTGATCGCCATCGGCGCCTTCTTTCCGGTTCTGATGAACACCATCGCCGGGGTGCGCCATGTCGACGGCATCTATCTGCGCGCCGCCCGCAATCTGGGGGCCGGGCGGGGCACCATGTTCCTGCGCGTCATCCTGCCCGCCGCCACGCCCTACATTCTGGCGGGCGCGCGGATCGGCATCGGCACCGCCTTCATCGTCGTCATCGTGTCGGAGATGATCGCGGTCAACGCCGGGCTGGGCTTCCGCATCCTGGAAGCGCGCGAGTTCATGTGGTCCGACAAGATCATCGCCGGGATGTTCACCATCGGAATTTTGGGGCTGGCCATCGACATCGCGATGAACCGCCTGAACAACCACCTGCTGCGTTGGCATCGCGGCCTGGACAGCTAAAGAAGCGGGGAGACGTCGCAATGGCCACCTTGTTGAAAATGACCCAGGATTACGCCGCCATGACCGCCGCCATGACCGCCGATGCCGCTGCCGTCAGCGCCTCTGCGCCGTCGCAGATCCAAGTGCGCGGCGTGGAGAAAGTCTTCACCGTCGGCGCGCAAAAGATCGTCGCCCTTCAAGGCATTGATCTGGACATCCGCAAGGGGGAGTTCGTCTGCCTCCTCGGCCCGTCGGGTTGCGGCAAATCCACCTTGTTGAACGCGGTCGCCGGGTTCCAGCCGCCGACGCGCGGCACGGTGACGGCGGACGGCAAGCCGGTGACGGGGCCGGGGCCGGATCGCGGCATGGTCTTTCAGGAATACGCCCTGTTCCCCTGGATGACCGTCGCCGAAAACGTCGCCTTCGGTTTGCAGATCAAGAAGATGGGCAAGGCCGACATCGCCGCGCGGGTCGAGGCGCTGCTGGAGAAGCTGCATCTTCAGGATTTCCGCAACCGCTACCCCAAGGATCTGTCGGGCGGCATGCGCCAGCGCGTCGCCATCGCCCGCGTTCTGGCGCTCGACAGCCCGATCCTGCTGATGGACGAGCCGTTCGGCGCGCTCGACGCCCTGACCCGCCGGACCTTGCAGGACGAGCTGCTGCGGATTTGGGAGGAGGTCGGCAAGACCATTCTGTTCGTCACCCATTCCATCGAGGAAAGCATCTATCTGGCCGACCGCATCATCGTGATGACCTACCGGCCCGGCACCATCAAGCAGGACGTCCGCGTGGACATGCCGCGCCCGCGCGACGGCGCGTCGGCGGAGTTCAACCGCCTGAAACGCGACCTGTCGCAGATGGTGATGGAGGAGCAGCAGCGCTTCAGCGCCGACGAAATCCGCTCGGTGACGGCGGATTGAGGGGGGCGCGCACTGCGTTGCCCCCTCCCTAGCCCTCCCCCGCCTTTGGCGGGAGAGGGAACTCCGCTGAACGCCGACAAGGATCAAGCCTCCCTCTCCCGCAACGCGGGGGAGGGCCGGGGAGGGGGCAAGCGCGGCCTATTTTTGCGCGGGCCTTACCGCTCCGGGATTCCATATTTGCGCAGCTTGTTGGCGATCATGGTGTGGGAGGTTTGCAGGCGGGCCGCCAGTTTGCGGCTTGAGGGAAAGCGGGGGTAGAGCCGACGCAGCAAGCCGCGCTCGAAGCTTTCCACCGCCGTTTCCCACGCCTCGGCGTCTTCCGCGACGTCCACGGCGGCGGCCATATGGGCGCCCGCCAGTTCCAGATCGGCGGCGTCGAGAAAGGCTCCGTCGCTCATCGTCACCGCGCGGAAGATGACGTTTTCCAGTTGCCGGACGTTGCCCGGCCAACGGTTGGCCAGCAGCGCCGCCCCCGCCGCATTGGTCAAACGGCAGGGCGGGCGGCGGGCCTGGGCGCAGGCGCGCGCGATGAAGTGGCGGGCGAGCGACAGGATGTCGTCGCCCCGCTCGCGCAACGGCGGCGCGTGCAGGGTCAGCACGTTCAGCCGGTAGAACAGATCCTCGCGAAAGCTGTGGTCGGCGACCATCGTTTCCAGCGCCCGGTGGGTGGCGCTGATGACGCGGACGTCCACCTTCTGCTCCCGCTCGGCGCCAACCCGGCGGAAGCTGCCGTCGTTGAGGAAGCGCAGCAGCTTGGCCTGGAGATAGGCCGACATTTCGCCGATTTCGTCCAGAAACACGGTGCCGCCATGGGCAAGCTCCAACAGCCCCGGCTTGCCGCCGCGCTGCGCCCCGGTGAAGGAGCCGGGGGCGTAGCCGAACAGCTCGCTTTCCGCCAGATTTTCCGGCACGGCGGCGCAGTTCAGCGCCAGAAAGGGTTTGTCGGCGCGCGGGCTGGCGCGGTGGCAGGCGTGGGCGATCAACTCCTTGCCGGTGCCGGTCTCGCCCAAAATCAGCAAGGGCGCCTCCACCGCCGCGACGCGGGCGGCGCGCGCCTTCAACCCACGCATCGGCGGGGAATCGCCGAGGATTTTGTCGAAACCGCCCTCGTCAAAATTCTGCAAAGCGTCCAACCGTTCGCCCAGCCGGGCCGGGGCGAACAGGGTGATGACCGCCCCCTCCGGCCCGGTCGCTGTTCCGCCTGCCGCCGTGACGTCGATGATCGGCGTGACGTCGATCAGAAAGGGCTGGCCGTTCAGCGTCGCCTCGCGGTTGGCGATGCGGAAGCCCCCGGCGATCAGATCGGCGGTCAGGCCGGGATCGCCGAACAGCGCGCCGAGATCGACGCCCGACAGCGCGCTTTCCGAAACGCCGGCCACGCGCGCGGCGGCGGCGTTGGCCACCACCAGCCGCCCGCCGCGATCCACCGCCAGCACCGGATCGGGCAGGGCCGCCAGCAGCGCGTCCAGATGCAAACGCCGCCGGGTTCCCGGCATCATGTCGATGGCGGCCACCCGCCGCACCCCGGCGACCGCGCGCAAGGCGTCGTCGAGCGCGGGCAGGGCGGCGGGGTCCAGGCCGGGCGCGTCGATGTGGATGTGCGGCGGATCAACCTCCACCCCGACGACGTTCAAGCGCCGCGCCGCCAGCACCGCGAGAATCTCGTGCGCGATGCCGACGCGGTCGGTGAAGAGGACTTCGATGCGCATGGACGGCTCCGGCGTTGAGGGGCGTAGACCGGCTTCCCCCTCCCCAACCCTCCCCCGCTTCGCGGGAGAGGGGGCCTTGCGGACCAGCGGCGGCAGTCCCCTCTCCCGCCAAAGGCGGGGGAGGGTTAGGGAGGGGGCAAGTCACGCGACCACTGTAACAAAATACATACACCGTATCAAAATCTTTACACTGCGCTCAACCACATGATTTTCAACAAAACATCCCTCAGACAACCCCCACCCCGTAAACATTTCGATACAGAGCGCCCCTCGCGAAACCGGACAGACTCCAACCATCCCGCCATGTTCGGCACTTGGCATCCCGTTTGCTAACTCTTGTGTCCAAGATGAATTTTCCAGCTTCGGGGGCCAGTCCTATGCGCGTGATCGTTCTTGGCAGCGGCGTCATCGGTGTCAGCACGGCCTATTATCTGGCCCGCGCCGGTCACGAGGTGACGGTGATCGACCGCCAGAACGGCCCGGCGCTGGAAACCAGCTACGCCAACGCGGGCGAGGTGTCGCCGGGCTATTCCGCCCCGTGGGCGGCGCCGGGCCTGATGCTGAAGGCCGTCAAGTGGCTGACGATGAAGCATTCGCCGCTGGTCATCCGTCCGAAGCTGGATCCGGCCCTGTGGTCCTGGTGCCTCAAGCTGCTGATGAACGCCAACGAGACCAGCTATCAGCTCAACAAGACCCGCATGGTCCGCATCGCCGAATACAGCCGCGATTGCCTGAAGGCCCTGCGCGCCGAAACCGGCATCACTTATGACGAGCGGACCAAGGGCACGTTCCAGGTCTTCCGCACGCAAAAGCAGATGGATGCCGCTGGTTACGACATGGCGGTTCTGGAGCGCTTCGGCGTTCCCTTCAGCCTGCACGACCGCAACGGTCTGTCGTCGGTCGAACCGGCGCTGGGCATGGTCAAGGACAAGCTGGTCGGCGGGCTGCTGCTGCCGGGCGACGAGACCGGCGATTGCTTCATGTTCACCAACCGCCTGGCCGATTTCGCCGCCAAGCGCGGGGTCACGTTCCGCTACGGCGTGACCATTCGCGGGTTGGAGGGCGACGGGGCCAAGGTGACGGGCGTCGTCACCGATCAGGGCACGTTGACCGCCGACGCCTACGTCGTCGCCATGGGCAGCTATTCGCCCAAGCTGGTCAAGGGCTTCGGCCTGAAGCTGCCGGTCTATCCGGTCAAGGGCTATTCGCTGACCCTGCCGATCACCGACCCGTCGGGCGCGCCGGAATCAACCGTGATGGACGAAACCCACAAGATCGCCGTGACCCGTCTGGGCGACCGCATCCGCGTCGGCGGCACGGCGGAGCTGACCGGCTTCGACCTGACGCTGCGCCAAAGACGTCGCGGCCCGCTCGACCATGTGGTCAGCGACCTGTTCCCGCGCGGCGGCGATCTGTCGAAGGCGGAGTTCTGGACCGGCCTGCGCCCCAACACGCCGGACGGCACCCCCATCGTCGGCCCGACCCCGGTCAAGAACCTGTTCCTGAACACCGGCCACGGCACGCTGGGTTGGACGATGGCCGCCGGTTCGGGCCGCCTGCTCGCCGACACCATCAGCGGCTTGCCGACCGACATCGACCTGGATGGCCTGACGGTCCACCGCTACACCGGCGAACCGCTGCCCGCCACCCACACCCAACGCCCGGCAGCGATGCGCGCGGCGTGATCGAAGGCGGGTGTTTGCCCTCCACCGCCAGAGGCGGGGGAGGGTTGGGGAGGGGGCGGCGCACGCCCCCTTTTTTATTGCTCCCGCGTCCGGCCCCGCGCCGCCCGACGAAACCGCGTCATGGCGATTTCCAGCAGGGCGGCGTCGCTGACCTCCGCCCCGTCCAACACATGGCGACGGCGGCCATGGTCGGCGCGGCGGACGTCGTGGCCCAGCTTGCGCAGGTGCAAGATCGCCTCATAGAGTCGCTGCGGCGGCTCCCCGGTCGCGCCGCGCGTCGTCATGGCCGCGCCCTCCTTCACGCCAGAACCAAGAGCAGGTCTTTGGTTTCGACGCTGCGGCCCTGGATGGCGACGATGCGCTCCACCACCCCGGCGCGTTCGGCCCGCACGGTGGTTTCCATCTTCATCGCCTCCAGCGACACCAGCGCGTCGCCCGCCTCCACCGCTTGGCCCGCCTGAACCAGAATGCCGGTGACGAGGCCGGGCATCGGCGCCCCGACATGGGACGCGTTGCCGTCTTCGGCCTTCGGGTGCGCGGCGCGGGCGGGGGCGACCTTGCGGTCGGCCACCTTGATGGTGCGCGGCTGGCCGTTCAACTCGAAGAACACCGCGCGGCGGCCCTCCTCGTCGGCCTCGCCGGTCGCCAGATAGCGGATCAACAGCGCCTTGCCGGGTTCCAGCTCGACCCCGGTTTCCTCGCCCTGCAACAGGCCGTGGAAGAAGACTGGGGTCGAGAGGACGCTGACGTCGCCGTAGGTCTTGCGGTGTTGGGCGTAGTCGGTGAAGACCTTCGGGTACATCAGGTAGGAGGCGAGCTGCCGGTCGTCGATGGGCTGGCCGGTCTTGGCGGCGGCGGCGGCGCGTTCGGCTTCCAGATCGGCGGGCGGCATGGTGGCGCCGGGCCGCGCGGTCAGCGGCGCGCCGCCCTTCAGAACCTTGCGCTGCAAGGCTTCGGGGAAGCCGCCCGGCGGCTGGCCCAACTCGCCCCGGAACAGCGACACCACTGAGTCCGGGAAGGCGATCTCCTTGGCCGGGTTCAGCACGTCGGCCTCGGTCAAGCCGCCCGTCACCATCATCAACGCCATGTCGCCGACGACCTTCGAGGTCGGCGTCACTTTCACGATGTCGCCGAACATGCGGTTGACCGTGGCGTAGGCCTGCACCACGTCGTCCCAGTGATGCTCTTCAATCCCCAGCGAGCGGGCCTGTTCGCGCAGGTTGGTGTATTGCCCGCCCGGCATTTCGTGACGGTAGACCTCCGACGATCCCGACCGGATCGTGCTTTCAAAGGGCGCGTAGGCGGCGCGCACCTCTTCCCAATAATGGGCGATGCGGCGGATGGCTTCGGGGTCGAGGCCGCTGTCGCGCGGGGTGTGGCGCAAGGCCGCCGCGATGGATCCCAGCGGCGGTTGCGAGGTCAGGCCGGACAGGCTGTCCATCGCCGCGTCCACCGCGTCCACCCCGGCGTCCACGGCGGCCAGCACGCTGGCGGCGCTGGCGCCGGAGGTGTCGTGGGTGTGGAAATGGATCGGCAGGCCGACTTCCTGCTTCAAGGTGCGGATCAGCAACGACGCGGCGGCGGGCTTGCACAGCCCGGCCATGTCCTTGATGCCCAGAACATGCGCGCCCGCCGCCTCCAACTCCTTGGCCAGCGCGACGTAATAGGCCAGATCATATTTCGGGCGCGACGGGTCGAGCAGATCGCCGGTGTAGCAGATCGCCGCCTCGCAAATCGCGCCGGTCTCGCGCACCGCGTCGATGGCGACGCGCATGTTGTCCACCCAATTCAGGCTGTCGAAGACGCGGAACACGTCCACGCCGTTGCCCGCCGCCTGTTGAACGAACTGGCGCACCACATTGTCGGGGTAATTGGCGTAGCCGACGGCGTTGGACGCGCGCAGCAGCATTTGCAGCAGCAGATTCGGCATGGCCGACCGCAGCCCGTCCAGCCGCTCCCACGGATCTTCCTTCAGGAAGCGCATGGCGACGTCGAAGGTTGCCCCGCCCCAGCATTCAACCGAGAAGAGATCGGGCAGCAGCCGGGCGTACGCCGGGGCGACGGCCAGCAGATCGTGCGAGCGGACGCGGGTCGCCAACAGCGATTGATGCGCGTCGCGAAAGCTGGTGTCGGTGATGAGCGTCTTGGTCTGGTCGCGCATCCAGCGGGCGACGGATTCGGCCCCATGCGCCTGCAAAATCTGCTTCAGACCGGGCGGCGGGGCGTCGTGATGGACGGTCGGGATCTTCGGTTCCGCCGGGCGCGGGTGGGCGCCCGCCTTCAGTTCCGGGTTGCCGTTGACCATCACGTCGGCCAGGAAGGTCAGCAGACGGGTGGCGCGGTCGCGGCGCGGCTCGCGCTGGAACAGCTCCGGCGTGGTGTCGATGAAGCGGGTGGTGTAGCTGCCGTTGCGGAATTGCGGGTGGTCGATCAGCGCCTCAAGAAAGGCGAGGTTGGTGGCGACGCCGCGAATGCGGAACTCGCGCAGGGCGCGGTCCATGCGGGCGATGGCCTCCTCGGCGGTCGGCGCCCAGGAGACGACCTTTTCCAGCAAACTGTCGTAATGGCGGGTGATGAGCGCGCCGGAAAAGGCGGTGCCGCCGTCCAGCCGGATGCCGAAGCCGTTCGCCCCGCGATAGGCGGTGATCCGCCCGTAATCGGGGATGAAGCTGTTGTCCGGGTCTTCCGTGGTGATGCGGCATTGGATGGCGTGGCCGGTCAACCGGATGTTGGGCTGGTTCGGCACGCCGCTGGCTTCATCGCCGATGGCGGCTCCGGCGGCGATGCGGATCTGCGCCTTGACGATGTCAATGCCGGTCACGACCTCGGTGATCGTGTGCTCGACCTGGACGCGGGGGTTGACCTCGATGAAATAGAAAGCGCCGGTGTCGGCGTCCATCAGGAATTCGACGGTTCCGGCGTTGCGGTATCCGGCGGCGCGCGCCAGCTTCAGGGCGGCGTCGCACAGGCCCAACCGCTCGTCATTGGTCAGATAGACGGCGGGCGCGCGTTCGACGACCTTCTGGTTGCGGCGCTGCACCGTGCAATCGCGCTCGAACAGATGGACGAGGTTGCCGTGGCCGTCGCCCAGGATCTGCACCTCGACATGGCGGGCGCGGCGGACCAGCTTTTCCAGATAGACTTCGCCGTTGCCAAAGGCGGCCAGCGCCTCGCGCTTCGCGGCGGCGACCAGATCGGGCAGCTCCTTGGCGGTTTCGATGACGCGCATGCCACGCCCGCCGCCGCCCCAACTGGCCTTGAGCATCAACGGGTAGCCGACCTCTTCGGCCAGCCGCGCGGTTTCATCGGGATCGTCGGGCAGCGCGCCGGTGGCGGGCATGACCGGCACCCCCGCCGACACCGCCAGATTGCGCGCCGCGACCTTGTTGCCCAGCAACCGCATGGTGTCGGACGACGGGCCGACGAAGGTGATGCCGTTGGCGGCGCAGGCGTCGGCGAAGGCCGGATTTTCCGACAGGAAGCCGTAACCGGGATGGATGGCGTCGGCCCCGGTCTGCTTGGCGACGTCGATGATGGCGTCGATGTCGAGATAGGCCTCGATCGGCCCCTTGCCCTCGCCGATGCGGTAGCTCTCATCCGCCTTGAAGCGGTGCAGGGCGAAACGATCCTCCGTCGAATAGACGGCGACGGTGGGAATCCCCAACTCGGTCGCGGCGCGCAGCACGCGGATGGCGATCTCGCCGCGATTGGCGACCAGAAGTTTGCGGAAGACGGGCGTCGTCATGGCGCGGGTTCCTCAAAATATGGGGCGAGACACAGGCGGTACAGGCACGAACGGACAAGGTCGCCGGCGCGGTTATGGCGCCGGCGGGCCAGCCTTGGAAACGTGACCCTTCGTAGGGGGGTCAGCGAACAATCACGACGACCAGCCGTTTCGGCCCATGCACGCCATAGGCCAGCGTCTGTTCGATGTCCGCCGTCTTGCTGGGACCGGAGATCAACAGGGCGTTGGTCGGCATGGCGTTGGCCCAACGCTGATCGCGCATCGCCTGCCAAAAGCTGTCGTAAAGAGCATCCGCCCGCAAAAGCGCCACATGGATGTGCGGAACCAGCGACAACAGGCGGGGTTCGTCGGCGCTGGGCCACAGGATCAGGCTGCCGGTGTCGGCGATGGCCCCCAGCGTGCCGGTCAGACCGGCGTCGATGCCCTCGAACATCTGCTGTTTGAAGTCTTCGATGGGCCGGTCATAGGGGATGAGTTGCAGGCCGCCCGCGACATCCCCCCTCTCCCCCCCGGGGAGAGGGTTGGGGTGAGGGGGAGACGCTGCGTCCGTGTTCGGGATGGCGGAGAGTTCTAGCTGGTCGGTCCGTGGCTGCGGCGCATCCCCCTCACCCCGTCCCTCTCCCCGGGGGGGAGAGGGGGAATGGGCGCTCGCCAGCTTCGCGCCGTCGGCGGTTCCGGGGGCGTAGAGCAGGTTGGCGGCGCCTTCGCGGGTCAGGAAATCCGTCACCACGGCGGGCCAATCGGCCTCGGTGGCCTCCAGAAACTCGGTGTGGACCGCCTCCATCATCCGGCGGATGCGCGGCAAGCGTTCGTCGGGCGGCCATTGCTTCTCGGCCAGCGGGGTGAAGTCCGACGGGGGCGGGGTCAGCGGGTGGGCGTCGCGGGTGCGGCGGAGCGTTCCCAAAATCGCGGCGCGGGCGTCAGACATCGGGGATCCCCTTTTTGCGGGCCAGATCATGCAGGGTGCGGGGGGCGAAGCGCGGTTTGCTGCGCACGCTGGTCCATTCCTTCAGCAAGGGCAGGTTGCCGGGCGCGGCGTTGCCGACCGCGCTCATCGCCGTGGTGGCGATCTTGTACGCCAGCGGCGACGTGTTCATCGCCGCCCAGCCTTTCCACACCAGAGCTTCGGTCTTGCTGGCGCGCGCGCCCGAATCCTTCACGCTGGCGCTGGGATGGACGGCCTCGACGCGCAAACGGCCCATGATCTCGACGATGGGGATCTGCACCGGGCAAATCTCCACGCAGGCGTTGCACATGGTGCAGGCGTGGGGCATCTCGCCACGCTTGGCCAGCCCCTCCATCTGCGGCACCAGGATCTTGCCGATGGGGCCGGGATAGGGCGCCTCATAGGCGTGGCCGCCCACCTTGGTGTAGACCGGGCAGTGATTCATGCAGGCGCCGCAGCGGATGCAGCGCAGCGTGTCGCGCAATTCCGGGTCGGCGTAAACCGAGGAGCGGCCGTTGTCGAGGATGACGACGTGGATTTCGCGCGGCCCGTCCTTTTCCCCCTCCTTGCGCGGGGAGGAGATCATGTTGACGTAGGTGGTGATCGGTTGGCCGGTGGCCGAACGCGGCAGCAGGCTGATGACCGGCGGCACGTCCTCCAGCTTTTCCACCACCTTTTCCAGCCCCATGAAGGCGATGTGGACCGGCGGCACGGTGGTGCACATCCGCCCGTTGCCCTCATTCTCGATCAGGCAGAGCGTGCCGGTTTCGGCCACCGCCGCGTTGACGCCGGACATGCCGACTCCGGCGTTCATGAATTTCTGCCGCAGGATGCGGCGGGCCAGATCGGTCAGGGCGGCGGCGTCCTCGCCGGTGGACGCCGCGTCCTTGATCTTTTGCTTGAACAGATGGGCGATCTGTTTGGTGTTCAGGTGGATGGCGGGCATGATGATGTGCGACGGCATGGTGCCGTCCAACTGCACGATGTATTCGCCCAGATCGCTTTCCAGCACCTCGACGCCATGCTCTTCCAGGAAGGCGTTGAGGTGCATTTCCTCCGTCACCATCGACTTGCCCTTGACCGCCAGCGTGGCGTTGGCCTTGCGCATGATGGCGAGGGTGATGGCGTTCGCCTCCGCCGTGGTGGACGCCCAATGAACCTGAATGCCGTTGCGGGTCAGGTTGGTTTCAAGCTGTTCCAGCAATTCGGGCAGCTTGGCCAGCGCCCGCAGCCGCACCGACGCGGCCAGTTCCCGCATCGTGCGCCATTCCTTGGCGTCGGCGAACTGGACGGCGCGCTTGCTCATCAGCCCGTCCATGGCGCGGCGGAAGTTGCCGCGCAATTGGCTGTCCTGCAAGGCGGCCTTGGACGCGGCGGCGAAGTTGACGGCATGCTCAGCCATGGGTGCGCTCCTTCAGGAACTGGGCGATGTGCTGGCCCTGGACCGGCTTGCCTCCGGCCTCCAGCGCGCCGTTGATGTTCATCAGACAACCGCAATCGCCCGACACCACGCGCTTGGCCCCGGTGCTTTCGATGTCGGCCACCTTGTCGCCGACCATCGCGGCGGAAATCTCGGCGTGACGCACGGCGAAGGTGCCGCCGAAGCCGCAGCATTCCTTTTCCCGCGTCAGTTCCACCAACTCGACGTTGGCCAGTTGGCGCAGCAGCGCCTTGGGTTCATCGACCACGCCCATCTCCCGCTGCGCGTGGCAGGAGGCGTGCCAGGTGACGCGCAGCGGCTCGCCCTTGTCGGTCAGCTTCACGGCGAGAACCTGCACCAGGAACTGGGTCAGCTCCCAAACGCGGGACGACACCTGCAACGCCTTGGCCTCGTCCGGTTCGCCGTGGAACAAATGGGGCCAGTGCTTTTTCATCATGCCCGCGCAGGATCCCGACGGAACCACGATGGGCAAATCGCCGGGAAACAGATCCAGTTGCGCGCGGGCCACCTTCAGGGCGTCGGCGCGGTAGCCGGAATTGTAGGCGGGCTGGCCGCAGCAGCTTTGCCCCTGCGGGAAAACCACCGTCAGCCCCTGGGCTTGCAACAGCTCCATCCCGGCCATCCCGGCGTCGGGATAGAACAGGTCAACCAGACAGGTGCCGAAGAAATAAACCTTGGTTGGTTTGGTCGGCGGGATGGGGCGGTCCATGGCGGTGGTCCTGTGGCGGCAGGTGGTTGGTGATGATCGCTTTTCCCCCTCCCCAACCCTCCCCCGCTGACGCGGGAGAGGGGGCCTTGCGGAAGGGCGGCGGCAGTCCCCTCTCCCGCCAGCGGCGGGGGAGGGTTGGGGAGGGGGCCAGCGCCCCCTTAAAATGCAGACTCCGCCGCTTTCGCGCGCGAACAGGAATCCACCAGATAGACGATGGAACGGTACGGCACGCCCGCGTGATGCGACAGCCCGATTTCGCAGGTTCGACTGGTCGAATAGCCGGATTTGGCCCCCACCGGAATGTCCTTGGCCAGATGGCGCAGGGCGTGGGCGTTCAGCTCCGGCGTTGAGAAGCCCTTGTCGCCCGCGAAGCCGCAGCATCCGACGTCTTCCGGGATCACGACGTTGCTGGAGCAGGCCCGCGCCACAGCGGTGAGCGCGCCGTCCAACCCCATGCGGCGGGTGGAGCAGGTCAGATGCAGGACCACCGGCTCGTCGGTTTGGGTGATGGTCAAACGGGGCAGGGCGTAGGCGTGTAGGAACTCGGCGACGTCGAGAATCTTCAGACCATCGTCGGTCAGCCGCTTTTTCAGGCGCAGGGCGCAGGGGCTGGTGTCCATGACGATGGGAAGCAGACCGTTCTGGCTGACCTTGCGCAGGGCGGCGAGCATCGCGTCGGCCTTGGCGTCGGCTTGGGTCGCCAAGCCCTTGCTTTCCAGCGGCATGCCGCAGCATTGCCCGGCCAGATCGTCCGGGTAGAGCACGCGGAAGCCCGCCTTGCGCATCAGCCCTTCGACCTTTTGCGGCAGCGGTGTCTGTTCCGGGTCGCTGGCCGTCGGCCCCATCGAACGGCTGACACAGCTTGGGATGTAGACCACCGACGGCGTCGCGGCGGTCGAGCTGTGGCCAGCGTGGGAGACGTCGGGCAGCGGCGTGAAGCTGGTCGCCGTCGGCAGGGCGCGCGGCAGGCTGGGGATGTGGCCGCCGGTCAGCGCGCGGGCCGTCCGCTCCACCACAGCCGGGCCGACCGTGCGGCGGGCCAGATCGGCCAGACGCAAACCGACGCGGGCGACGTCCAACACGCCCGCCGTGTGGTCGGCGACGAAATCGCCGACCCGTTGGGCGACCGCGCCGCGCCGTTGGCCGCGCAGGGCCTTGACCAGCAGGCCCGTCTCGATGCCGACCGGGCAGGCGGTGGAGCAGAGGCCGCAAGCGGCGCAGGTGTCGATGCCCTGGTAATCATAGGCGGCGCTCAGCGCGTCCAGCCGCGCCGGGTCGGCGCCGTCGCGGGTCAGGCGGGAGATCTCCCGCCAGCCGACGATGCGTTGACGCGGCGACAGGGTGAGCTTGTGGGACGGGCACGTCGGTTCGCAGAAGCCGCATTCGATGCAGGTGTCCACCAGCCCATGGGCGGCGGGCATCGCCTTCAGATTTTTCAGATGGGCGTCGGGATCGCCGTTCAGAATGACGCCGGGGTTGAGCAGCCCCTGCGGATCGAACAGATCCTTGATCTCCTTCATCAAGCCATAGGCCTGCGGTCCCCACTCCAGCTCGACGAAGGGGGCCATGTTGCGGCCCGTGCCGTGTTCGGCCTTCAAGGAGCCGTCGTAGCGCTGCACCACCATGGCGCAAACCTCGTCCATGAAGCGGCGGTAGCGGTCGATCTCCGCGTCGGTGTCGAAGGCCTGGGTGAAGACGAAATGCAGATTTCCTTCCAGCGCGTGGCCGAAGATGATCGCCTCGTCATAGCCATGCTTGGCGCACAGGCCCTGCAACTCCACCGTCGCTTCGGCCAGACGGTCGAGCGGGAAGGCGACGTCTTCGATAATGACGGTGGTGCCGGTTTCGCGCACCGCGCCGACCGCCGGGAACAGCCCCTTGCGGATTTTCCAGAAGCCTTCGCAGGCCTTGGGATCGGTGGTGAAGGCCCCGTCGCCGATGGTGGTGGTTTGCGCCAGAACCGCGCCGATCTGATCGACTTGGGCGGCCAGCGCCTCGGCGCTCTCCGCGCGGGTTTCGATCAGCAGGGCGGCGGCCTCCGGCCCGAAGCCCTTGATCTGCGGCGGCATGCCCGGCTTGTTTTCGATGGAGCGCAGACCGGCGCGGTCCATCAGTTCGACCGCCGAGACCGGGGTCGGCTTCAGCAGGGCCACGGCCCGGCAGGCTTCGGCGATGTCGGGGAAGAACAGCAGGGCGCTCGCCTTGTGGGCGTGCTCCGGCACCGTGCGCAGGGTGATGGTGGAGATGAAGCCCAGCGTCCCTTCCGACCCGATCAGCAGATGCTGGAGAATGTCGATGGGGTCGCTGTAATCGACCAGCGCGTTCAGGCTGTAGCCGGTGGTGTTCTTGATGCGGAACTTGTTGCGGATGCGCTCGGCCAGCGCGGCGTTGGCGCGGGTGCGGGTTCCCAGCGCGGCCAGCGCGGCGAGGAAGGGGGCGTGGCTGCGCTGGAAAGCGGCGCGGCTTTCCGCGTCGCCGGTGTCCAGCGCCGCGCCGTCGGCCAGCACCAGCCGCATCGACTCCAGCGTCCGATAGCTGTTCTGCGCGGTGCCGCAGCACATGCCGCTGGCGTTGTTGGCGGCGATGCCGCCGATCTTGGCGGTGTTGATGGAGGCCGGATCGGGGCCGATCTTGCGCCCGAGCGGGGCCAGCTTGCGGTTGGCGTCGGCGCCGATGACGCCGGGTTGCAGCGTCACCGTTTCGGCGTCGGGGGAAATCCGGCAGCCGCGCCAGCCGTCGCCCAGCAGGACGAGCACGCTGTCGCTGACCGCCTGCCCCGACAGGCTGGTTCCGGCGGCGCGGAAGGTGACGGGCGTGGCGTGGGCGCGGGTGACGCGCAGCAGGCCGACGACCTCCTCCTCGCTTTCGACGATGGCGACGATCTTGGGGGTCAGGCGGTAGAAACTGGCGTCAGTGCCATAGGCCAGCGTCCGCAACGGATCGGTGATAAGACGGGCGTCCGGCAACAGGCTGCGAAGCTCGGTCAACACGCGATCATAGGGGGCGGGCAGCATCGGTCCAGTTCCTTCGGATCAAGGAGTGACGACGGTTTGAAGGGCAAGGCCGGTCGAACGGCGCGGCTGGCGCCATCCGACCGGCGTTCAGAGCAGGCTTACGGGATCATCCAGGGAACAAGATAGGCCTGGATCGTGGTGATGACGCCGATGATCGCGACAAAAAACAGGCTGTGCTTGACCGTGAAGCGGAACAGATCGGCTTCGCGACCAACCAGCCCGACGGCGGCGCAGGCGACCGCGATGGATTGCGGCGAGATCATCTTGCCGGTGACGCCGCCGGTGGTGTTGGCCGTCACCATCAGAATGTCCGACAGGCTGAGCTGCTGCGCGGTGGTGGCCTGCAAGGCGCAGAAGAGCGCGTTGGACGAGGTGTCCGACCCGGTCAGGAACACGCCCAGCCAGCCCAAGACCGGCGAGAAGAACGGGAAGGCTTTTCCCGTGCCCGCCAACAACAGCGCCAAGGTGGAGGACAAGCCCGAGTAATTGGCGATGAAGGCGAAGGACAGCACCATGCCGATGGAATAAATCGGGCGGCGCAGCTCCAGGATGGTTTCGCTGAAGGTGGCGACGGCGGCGGCGGGCTTCATGCGCAGGAAGACCACCGTGACCAGCGCCGTCAGCAGGATGGCGGTGCCGGTGGCCGACAGCAGATCCAGCTTGTAAACCGCGTCATAGCCCTTGGGCGACGGCACGATGGGGGCGACCCGCATGACGAGCTGGTGAAGGCCGTCGATGGGGAAATAGAGCACGGTGGAGGCCAACGCGCCGGTCTTGGCGAACAACGCCTTGAAGGGCGCGAGGCTCCACACCGTGACGATGGCGGTCAGGACCAGGAAGGGCGACCACGCCTTGACGATCTGGGCCGTGCTGTAAACCGGGGCGTTCTGGGTCGTCGCCGTCGAAGCTTCGTTGTCGAACCGGAAGATCCGCTTGGGCTTCCACACCTTCAGGAACAGCGTCAGGCTGACGAGGCTGATGAGCGCCGAGGTGATGTCCGGCAGTTCCGGCCCGATGAAGTTCGAGGTGAAGAAGACGCCGATGGCGAAGGTGCTGCCCGCCACAAGAATCGCCGGCCACGTCTCGCGGACGCCGCGCACGCCGTCCATGATGAAGACGATCCAGAAGGGCACGAACAGCGCCAGCAGCGGCAATTGACGCCCGGCCATCTGGCCGATCTTGAAGGGATCCAGCCCCGTCACCTGCCCGGCGACGATCATCGGGATGCCCATCGCGCCAAAGGCGACCGGCGCGGTGTTGGCGATCAGGCACAAACCAGCGGCGTAGAGCGGATTGAACCCCAGCCCGACCAGCAGCGCGGCGGTGATGGCGACCGGCGCGCCGAACCCGGCGGCCCCCTCCAGAAACGCGCCAAAGGAGAAGCCGACCAGCAGCATTTGCAAGCGCTGATCCTCGGTGATCGACAGAACCGACGAGCGGATGATGTCGAACTGCCCGGTCTTGACCGTGATCTTGTAGAGGAACACCGCCCCGACGATGATCCAGGCGATGGGCCACAGACCATAGAGGAAGCCGTACACGGCGGACGCGAAGCCCATGCCCAGCGGCATCTTGTAGAACAGGATGGCGACGGCCAACGCGATGGCGACCGTGATGGTGGCGGCGACATGCCCCTTCATCCGCAGGACGGCCAGCGCCACAAAGAAGAAGATGATCGGCAACGCCGCGATCAGCGACGATATCCAGAGGTTCCCCGCCGGATCATAGGCTTGCATCCAAGGTTGCATCGTTTCTTCCATTCATGTGTGACCGCGACGGGCGACCCGGCATGGCGCGCGCGACGCGCCGAGAGCCGCCCGTCGCGGCAAACGGGGGAGTTCCTGACCTAGCGACGTTGGGGAAAAGGCTGATGGCCCGGCGTCCGCGTCGATCCGCCCGCAAAGGCGTTGACCGGCGACAGACAAGCGTTCGCCGCAACGCGAATGGCTGCGACGCGGAGCGCCCTTCGGCGGGTCCGTCCTTATCCCCAGACAACCCGGATGTCCTTGACCAACCGCCGGATCAGGACAACTTCCTTCACCATGTGACGGTTGATTGGACATCTCTTATCCAAAACATGACAGTTGGATAAAAGATTTTACCAATCTGCGCAACGGTAAAACCATTCGCGGAACGATGCACTTTCGTAGGGGGGTGGGGCGGCCGCCCGCTTCGGCCAGACAGCGCAGTGGACGCCGTTGAAATCCATGAGTATTGAAAACCCAACACGCGTGAGGAGGACCGCCAACCCAATGCCAGGGACGATCAAACCGGCCAAGCTGGCCGACGCCATTGCCGAGCATCTGGAAAAGCTGATCCTGGAAGGCGCGCTGCGTCCGGGGGAAAAGCTGCTGGCCGAACGCGAATTGGCGTTGAAGCTGGACGTGTCCCGCCCCTCCTTGCGCGACGCCATCGCGAAGCTGGAGGAGCGCGGCCTGCTGGTGTCGGGGCGCAACGGCACCCACATCGCGCGGTTCCTGTCGCGCATCGGCGACCCGCTGGTGTCCTTGCTGCAAAACAACCCGCAAACAAGCTTTGACTATCTGGAATTTCGCTGCGCCATCGAGGCCCAGGCCGCCGCGCTGGCGGCCCGTCGGGCGACCGATCTGGATCGCGAGGGAATCCGGGGCATCGTCGCCCGCATGAAGGCCGCGCACGGCAAGGACGACAGTTCCGAAGAGGCTGATTCCGACGCCGAACTGCATCTGGCCATCTATGAGGCGGCGCACAACGTCGTGATGCTGCACATCATGCGGACCCTGTCCGACATGCTGCGCAACGACGTCTTTTACAACCGCGCCGACCTTTATTCCCGGCCCGGCGTGCGCGACCTGCTGCTGGACCAGCATCTGGCCATCGCCGACGCCGTTCTGGCCGGGGACGCCGACCGCGCTTACAAGGCGGCGGAGGCGCACATCGCCTTCACCCTGAAGACCCTGCGTGAGATTCGCGAGAATGACGCCCGACTGGAGGTGTCGTTGCGGCGCATTGGGCGGACAGACCTGATTGACAGCTCGGGTTAACCCCCACAAGGTGCAGGTCCATCTGGTGGGAACCCCTCGCACAGGTTACAATTCCGACATCGCAGACGACGAACGAACCGGCCATGTCCGCATTGTCCAAGACTCGAGTGCTGCTGATTGAGGACACGGTTCCGCTTGCGAAACTGTATGTTGAATTCCTCCGTGGCGAGCCGTTCGACGTCGTTCATGTGACCCGTGGCCAAGAGGCCTTGACGCAGGCCGAGGAACGAGCGCCCGACGCGGTGATTCTCGATCTGAAACTGCCGGACATGGACGGGTTGGACGTTTTGCGCCGGTTGCGGGAGCGTGATCCCGGCGTCTCCATCGTCATCATCACCGCGCACGGTTCCATCGACATCGCGGTTGAGGCGATGCGGCTTGGCGCCTTTGATTTTATCGTCAAACCCTTCAACGCCGACCGACTCAATCTGACCTTGCGGAACGCGCTGGAGCGGCGGACCCTGACCCGCATGGTCGAGGGGTATCGCAAGGATCTTGACCGCGACCGCTTTTACGGCTTCATCGGCAGCTCGCCCGAGATGCAGGCGGTTTACCGCACCATCGAATGTGTGGCGGCCAGCCGCGCCAACGTCTTCATCACTGGGGAAAGCGGCACTGGGAAAGAGGTGGCGGCCCAGGCGATCCACCGCGCCAGCCCACGCCGCTCCCAGCCCTTCATCGCCTTGAATTGCGCGGCGATCCCCAAAGATTTGCTGGAAAGCGAGATTTTCGGCCATGTGAAGGGCGCCTTCACCGGGGCCAGCGGCGACCGGCCGGGCGCCGCCCTGTTGGCCAACGGCGGCACGCTGTTTCTTGACGAAATTTGCGAAATGCCGATCGAGCTGCAAAGCAAGCTCTTGCGCTTTGTCCAGACCGGCGCCGTGGTCCCCGTTGGCAGCGGGCAAGAGGAGCGGGTGGATGTCCGATTCGTCGCCGCCAGCAACCGCGATCCTTTGAGCGAAGTCCAGGCCGGACGATTCCGCGAGGATCTTTATTACCGCCTGCACGTCATTCCGTTGGCTCTGCCGCCGTTGCGCGACCGGGGCGAGGACGTGATCGAAATCGCCCGCATCTTCCTGACCGACTACGCTCAGGAAGAAGGAAAATCCCTGATCCGCTTCGCGCCCGAGGTCGAGGCGCGGTTGCGCGCGTATGATTGGCCCGGAAACATCCGACAGTTGCAAAACGTCGTGCGCAACATCGTGGTGCTTCAGGACGGGCCGGAAGTGACGCTGAACATGCTCCCTCCCCAGGTGACGGGGCCGACGGCGCTGGTGATTCGCCCCGTGCTGACGCGGGCGGATCCAGATTTGGCCGACGACGCCGTCATGCCCCTGTGGCGGATGGAAAAGGACATGATCCAGCGCGCTTTGCGGCTTTGTGACGATGACGTGCCGCGCGCCGCCCTGATGCTGGAAATCAGCCCGTCCACGGTTTACCGCAAGCTCCAGCAATGGCGCAGCTCTGGGGGGAGTTTGGCGTGAGCGCGGTCCCCGCCCCCTTTCCCAGCGATGAGGCGGAGCGTCAACGAACGCTCGATTCCTATTGCGTGACGGACACGGCCCCTGAAGGCCGGTTTGACAACATCACCAGACTGGCGGCGCATTTTTTTGGCACATCCATCGCCTTGGTGTCGTTGATCGATCATGATCGTCAATGGTTCAAAAGCCGGGTTGGGCTGGACGCCACGGAGACGCCGCGCGATTTCGCCTTTTGCGCCCACGCGATCCTCAGCGACGCGGTGCTGGTGGTGCGCGACGCCACGCAGGATCCCCGTTTTTCCGGCAATCCGCTGGTGACGGACGCGCCGCACATCCGTTTCTACGCCGGAGCGCCGTTGCTGGCCGACGGGCGTCGGCTGGGCACCCTCTGCGTCATCGACGACATTCCGCACATGAGCTTCAGCCCACGCGACGCGGAAACCCTGACCCAGCTTGCCCGGCTGGTGGTGGACGAACTGGATCTGCGGCGGGAGATTTTGCGCCGGGAACAAGCCGAAGCCGATCTGCGCGAGCGCAGCCGCTTGCTGAACATGGCCGAGGAGGTCGGAGAGTTCGGCCACTGGTACACCAATTTCAGCACCGGCGAACGGCGTTGGTCGGACGAGGTTTTCCGCATCATCGGCTTGGAGCCGGGCAGCGTGACGCCTTCCGGCGAACTGGCCATGAGCGTGACGCATCCAGATGACCAGGCGCGCATGGGAGCGGCGCTGAAACGGGCGCAGGAGACGGGAGAGGGCTTTGACATCGCGATCCGCTTGCTGCGTCCCGACGGCTCCGCCCGGGACGCGACGGTTCGCTGCACGGTTGATCTTGACGCGGGGGGCAACGCCATTGGCCTGTTCGGCGTCATGCAGGACGTCACCGACCGCAGGCGTGAGGAGGAGGAGCTGCGGTCCAGCCGTGAGTTGCTGGCGCTGACCTGCCAAGCGACGCGAGACGGCATCTGGGATTGGGATCTGCGCGCCGACTCCATCTGGTTCTCGCCGACGTGGAAGGAGCAGCTTGGCTATCGCGACGACGAGCTGGAAAGCTCGCTCGACGCCTGGACCGATCTGATTTTGCCGGAAGACCGGCTCGCCGCCCTGGCGATGGCGGATGATTACAACACCGGGCGCATTCCGGTGTTCGAGATGGTTCAGCGTTTCCGCCACAAGAGCGGTCATGTCGTCCACATCCTCAGCCGCGCCATTCATGTGTTGGACGAGCATGGCAAGGCTATCCGCATGGTCGGCGCCCACACCGACATCACGCGTGAGAAGCAGACCGAAGAGGCGCTGCGTCTGGCCAAGCAAACCTTGAGCGACGCCATCGAGGCGATCCCGGAAGGCTTCGTCTATTACGACGCCGATGATCGGCTGATCCTATGCAACAGCCAATATCTCGACGCCCACCCTCGCACGGCGCCGATCATCCGCCCCGGCACGCCGTTTGAGACCATTTTGCGGACGGCCATCGCCAATGGCGAGTTTGGCGGCGCGCCATCCGACGATATTGAGCTGGAAGACTGGATCAAAAGCGAACTGGAGCGTCACCGCAATCCAACCTTGTCGTTCGAGCGTCAATTGGCCGATGGACGCTGGATCCTGGTGGCGGAAAACAAGACCGCCAGCGGCGCGCTGGTCGGCACGCGCACCGACATCACCGAACGCAAACGCTTTGAAGCCGAGTTGCAGCGTCAAGCCGCCGACATGTGCGCGCTGGCCGAAGGATTGGACTCCGCCCGTGAGGAGGCCGACGAGCAGCGGTTGCGCGCGGAAGAAGCGACCCGCGCCAAATCCGATTTCCTGGCGACGATGAGCCACGAAATCCGCACGCCGATGAATGGCATCATGGGCATGACCGAACTGTTGTTCGACACGCCCCTGAACGAGGAGCAGCGGCAGTTCGCGCAGGCCGTGCGGGGGTCCGCCAACGCCCTCTTGACCATCATCAACGACATTCTGGATTTCTCCAAGCTGGAGGCTGGCAAGGTCGCCATCGAGGCGCTGCCCTTCGACCCCGCCGACGTGGTGGAGGGGGTGGTCGAACTGCTGGCTCCCCGCGCGCGGGAACGGGACATCGAGATCGGCTTTTTCGTCGATCCGCATTTGCGCCGGACCTTGATCGGCGACCCCACCCGCATCCGGCAAATCCTGATAAATCTGGTCGGCAACGCCATCAAATTCACCGACCACGGCACCATCGCCATCGAATTGGAGGCGCTGAACGTCGCCTCCGACCATTTGGTCATGCGCCTGTCGGTGACGGACAGCGGCATCGGCATCCCCGAAGACGCGCTGCCCGCCTTGTTCAACAAATTCCAGCAGGTTGACGGCTCCATCACCCGCAAATACGGCGGCACCGGCCTCGGCTTGGCGATCTGTCGACAATTGTCGGAGGTGATGGGAGGGAGCATTTCCGTCGAAAGCACGCTTGGGCAGGGCAGCCGGTTCCAAGTCGATGTGCCGTTGACGTTGAGCGGAGAAGAGGTCGCCCCATCAATCCGTCCGCTGGCGGGACGCCGCGCGTTGGTTGTCGACGATTTGGCGATCAATCGACGCGTTCTCGCCTCGATGCTGGACGGGTTGGGCGCGACGGTGACGGTGGTGGACAGCGCGATGGCGGCCTTGGACGCCCTCGACCGGGTGACGATGACCGGGCAACCTTTCGACATCGCCTTGATCGACCAGACCATGCCGGTGATGGACGGCGGCGCCTTGCTGGCGGCGATGGCCGGGCAACCGGCTTTGATCCACACAAAACGGGTGCTGGTCACGTCCCTGGGGCTGGGCGGGCGCGTTGATCGGGGATTGGCCGACGCGGTGCTGACCAAACCCTTGCGGCAGGCGGCGGTTTTGTCCTGCCTGATCGGGCTGTTTGACCCGTCAACGGTGGTCGCGGCGGCGGGCTTGACGCGGGAAAGCTCGGCAAGCGACGCTGTGGCTCCGCGCGCTGGCCACATCCTGCTCGCCGAAGACAACCGCACCAATCAGCTCTTCGCCTCCACCCTACTGGAGCGGCTGGGCTACTCGGTCGAGGTGGCCGAAGATGGGGAACAGGCCTTGGCCATCGCGTCGGCGGGCGGCCTTGACTTGATCCTGATGGACGTCCAGATGCCGGTTATGGATGGGTTGGACGCCGCGCAGGCGATTCGTCAATTGGACGGACCACGCGCCCGCGTTCCAATCATCGCCTTGACCGCCGACGCCATGTCCGGCGCCCGCGAGGAGTGCTTGGCCGCCGGTATGGACGATTACATCACCAAGCCGATCAATCGGGCGGGTTTGCTGGCGGCCCTGGACCGTTGGCTTGCTCCAACGCCGGAGCCGCAGTTCCCTCTTTCCCCCGGAGAGGCGCAAAACCCGGATGGTGACGCCGGGCATGGCGAAGCGCTGGATGAATCCGTCCTGCTCAGTCTGGAGGCCAGCGTCGGCGCCGACAGCTTGGGCTTGATCGTTGACAGCTTTCTGGAAGATGTCGCCGAACGGCTTGCCCGTCTGTCGGTGATGAACGACGCCAAAGAGGTCGGACACTTGGATCTGGCGACGTTGGCGGGGGAGGCGCATGACCTGTCCAGCATGGCCGGAAGTTTTGGCGGCATGGCCGTCATGCATTTGGCGTGGCGGTTGGAAGTTTCGTGCCGTCATGGCGAACAGGAAAAGGCCCACGCGCTGCTTCCGGTCCTGGTCCGCGAAGCCGAACGGCTGGAGCGTAGCCTGCGCCTGCGGGTGTCGGAGCGCGCCTGACGCAGGCGAAGCCAGGCGCAAGTCAGGTCAGTTCCGCTTCCGCTGCGACGCATCGGACGTGTTGGTCCGGGCTGGGTCGTGCTATTCTTCTGATCGGCCAACCGCGCGGGCTGAACACCGGCGCGCAAGAACCAAGGCGGCGCAACGCCACGGCTCGGCACGCTCCAACAGGGTGTGGCGGACCGGACTGCAAAAACCAAGCAGCCCCTAGGAGAGTGACAAGCATGGAATCGAGCAAGCACACGCCGCACGGTGATGTGACCGAGGTCGGCACCATCACGCTGACCGACAACGTCACGGGCAAGACGCTGACGCTGCCGTTGCTGGAAGGGTCCACTGGACCGCGCGTTGTCGACATCCGCAAGCTGTACGCCGCGACCGGCTATTTCACCTACGATCCGGGCTTCACCTCGACCGCCGCCTGCGATTCGGCCATCACCTACATTGATGGCGACGAAGGCGTTCTGCTGCATCGCGGCTACGCCATCGCCGATCTGGCCGACAATTGCGACTTTCTGGAGGTTTGCCACCTGCTGCTGAACGGCGAACTGCCAAACGCGCAGGAAAAGGTCGATTTCGCCCGCACCATCACCTACCACACCATGGTGCATGAGCAGTTGGCGCGTTTCTACAGCGGTTTCCGCCGCGACGCCCACCCGATGGCGATCATGTGCGGCGTCGTCGGCGCGCTGTCGGCCTTCTACCATGACTCGACCGACATCTTCGATCCGGTGCAGCGCAAGATCGCCGCGCACCGTCTGATCGCCAAGATGCCGACCATGGCGGCGATGGCCTACAAATACACCGCCGGTCAGCCCTTCATGTACCCGCGCAACGATTTGTCCTATGCGGAAAACTTCCTCTACATGACCTTCGGCACGCCGTGCGAGCCGTACAAGGTCAACCCGATTCTGTCGAAGGCGATGGAGAAGATCTTCATCCTGCACGCCGACCACGAGCAGAACGCCTCCACCTCCACCGTCCGTCTGGCTGGTTCCTCGCACGCCAACCCGTTCGCCTGCATCGCGTCGGGCATCGCCGCGCTGTGGGGGCCGGCCCATGGCGGCGCGAACGAGGCCGTGTTGAAGATGCTGGAGGAGATCGGCTCGGTCGAGCGGATCCCCGAATTCATCGCGCGCGCCAAGGACAAGAACGACAGCTTCCGCCTGATGGGCTTCGGCCACCGGGTCTACAAGAATTACGACCCGCGCGCCAAGATCATGCGCGAGACCTGTTACGAGGTGCTCGGCACGCTGGGCATCAAGGACGAACCGCATCTGGCCATCGCGATGGAACTGGAAAAAATCGCGCTGTCCGATCCGTATTTCGTCGAGAAGAAGCTGTACCCGAACGTCGATTTCTATTCGGGCATCATCCTGAAGGCGATGGGCTTCCCGACCAGCATGTTCACCGTGCTGTTCGCGCTGGCCCGCACCGTCGGCTGGATCAGCCAGTGGAAGGAAATGATCGAGGATCCGGCCCAGAAGATTGGCCGCCCGCGTCAGCTCTTCACCGGCCACCCCGCCCGCGACTTCGTGCCGCTCGACAAACGCTGAGGTCTGTCGGATCCACGCGCCCGCCGGTCTCCGTCCAAGGGGGCGGGGCGGGCGCGTGGGACAGGCGGAGTGTGATTTTGTGACGTCAGACGTTCAGTTGGGACTGTCGGTCGCCGTGGTGGCGGTGGCCGGTGGAACGCCGCGCGTGGTGACGGTGCGCAGCGAGTTCGCCGTTCCGGCGGAGCATCGCCGGGGCGACGAGCCATTGCCCCACCGCGACGCCCTGCCCGGCGCGCCGTTCGAGCCGGAACGCTTCCGCACCCTGCAAGACGGCGTGCGCGCGGTGGCGGAGGGGCTGTCCGGCCTGTCGCTGCGCTATGTCGAGCAGCTTTACACCTTCGGCGACCGTTTCCGCGATCCGCACGAACTGTTCGGCGGGCCGCGTTCGGTCGTGGTCGGCTATCTGGCTCTGGTGCGCGACGCTCCGTTGGCGGGCGCGGCGGCGGAATGGCGCGCGTTGTACGAGCATTTCCCGTGGGAGGATTGGCGCGACCAGCGCCCGGCCCTGCTGGACAGCGTCATCATCCCGGCGTTGCGCGGCTGGATCGCGGCGGCGGGCGACGACGAGGCGCGCGCCCGGCGTGGGGAACGCGCGCAGCTCGCCTTCGGTCTGGATGGGGCCGATTGGGACATGGAGCGGGTTCTCGAACGGTATGAGATACTGTACGAGGCCGGTTTGGTCGTCGAATCCTTTCGCGACCGCGATTTGGCGGCAAGGATGGCCGAGGCTCCGCCGCCCGGCGGCGTCCTGCCGCGCGCGCTGGGCCGTCCGATGGCGCGCGACGGGCGGCGCGTCCTCGCCTCCGCGCTGGAGCGGCTGCGCGGCAAGCTGAAATACCGCCCCATCGTGTTTGAATTGCTGCCGCCCACCTTCACCCTGCACCAGCTTCAACAGGTGGTCGAAGCCCTGTCGGGCGAACGGGTGCACAAGCAGAATTTCCGCCGCCTGATGATTTCCGGCGGTCTGGTCGAACCGACCGGCAGCTTTGAAAGCCAGACCGGCGGACGCCCCGCCGAACTCCATCGCTTCCGCCGTCAAGCCATCCACGAACGGACCAGCGCCGGGGCGATCCCCTCCGCCGACCCGTCCGCGCCGCCCGCGTCCAATGGCCGCTGACCTTCCGTTTTTCGGCATGGCGTCGCTCTGCGCTCTCGCCGCTCTGCCGGTCGGGCGGGTGATCGGCGCGATGGCCGAGGCGCTGCCTGATCGCCCTTGGCCGGAGGATGAAGGCTGGCGCGGACGTCCGCGCCCATGGGCGACGGCGGGCGCGGCGGCGGTGGCGGCGATCACGGCGCTGGCGTTGCCCTGGTCCCTGCTGCCGGTTGGCTGCCTGTTCGGGTGGGCCTTGCTGCTGGCGTCCCTGGTGGACGCGCGGCGGCGCTTGCTGCCCGATGTCGTCTTGCTGCCCTTGATTCCCTTCGGCTTGACGGTGACGGCGTGGGAAGCTCCGGCGGGCGGTTTGACCGACGCGCTGACCAACCACACGGCGGCGGCGGCGCTTGGCTACGCCCTGTTCGCCGGTCTGGCGGCGGGCTATCGCCGTTTGCGCGGGCGCGATGGGTTGGGGCTGGGCGACGCGAAACTGTTGGCCGTCGCGGGGGCTTGGCTTGGGATGGAAGGGCTGCCGAACGTCGTTCTGCTGGCGGCGCTCAGCGCGCTGGGGGTGACGGTCGCCCTGGCGGCGGCGCGGCGGGACCGCCTTTCCGGCGGCGCGTCAATCGCGTTTGGCCCCTATCTGGCGGCGGCGCTGTGGCTGCTATGGTTGGCCGACGGCGGCGCTTAAGCGCTGCAACTTTTCTTTTTGGTGGGAAAGCTTGCCGCGCGGCGTTGGGCGCAGTTGTCAACGCGCGCCGGGGGGCCGATACTGGTCGTTATGGTTTTCACATCGGATTGTCCATGTCTCACCGCATTCTGATCGCCGACGACCACCCGCTGATGCGCACCGCCTTGGCCCAAACCATTGGGCAGGCGATGGCCGGGGCCGAGATTCTGGAAGTCTCGCGGTTCGACCAGATCAAGCCGGTGCTGGAAACCGGCGAGGGGGTGGACATCATCCTGCTCGACCTGCACATGCCGGGGATGAGTGGGCTGATCGGCTTGATGATGCTGCGCTCCGAACATCCGGCGATTCCGGTGATCGTGGTCTCGGCGTCGGAAGATCCGGTGACGATCCAGCGTTCGATTGATTACGGCGCCTCAGGCTTCGTGCCGAAATCCGCCCCCAACACCCAGATCGTCGAGGCGATCAACGCGGTGTTGGACGGCGAATTGTGGTTGCCGGAACTCCACGGCGCGCACGACGCCGAGGCCCCCGACCCGGCCCAGCGCGCGGCGACCCTGACCCCGCAACAGCTTCGCGTGCTGGCGGGCATCGCCGAGGGCAAGTTGAACAAGCAAATCGCCTATGAGATGAACGTCGCCGAAACCACGGTGAAGGCCCACGTCACCACGATCCTGCGCAAACTGAACGTGCTGACCCGCACCCAGGCCGCCGTTCTGGCCAGCCAACTGGCCCTGGCCCCCGCCCCGCCGCCGCCGGTGGAGTGAGGCGGCGCGGTCGCGCCGATCCGCGACTGATAATGATTGACCACCCGTCTGTTATATTATAACGTCCGCGCTCGACGGTTCCCCTCTGGGGATCAAAAGGGAACACGGTGACGCGTCCGCGCGGAATCCGTGGCTGCCCCCGCAACTGTCAGCGGATCGCCAAAGGTCCTTGTGACGCCTTGCCCCCAAGGCCGTCATGCCACTGCGCGCCGGTTCCCCCGGCCTGTGGGAAGGCAGACCGAACGCCATGATCCGTGAGCCAGGAGACCTGCCGTCGTCGTTGAAATCCCATGCCGGGCGGGGTTGCCCGGGGCAGGAGTCCTCATGATGACGCCGCGCGCGCTCTTTGCGCGCCGATCTTTCCGCTGTCGCCGCCGCCCATCCAACGACCGGCCCATCCGCCGGAGCTGTTGAGGCGTCGCGCCGTCGCGCGCTTTTCCCCCGTTTGATTCACCATCCTTGCGCGTCGTCGCGCGGGATCGTCCCGCATTTTGCGTTCCAGGATCATCATGACCATCGCCATGTCCGTTTCCCGCTGGCGCCGCGCGGCGTCGCTTTGCGCCGTCGGCGCGCTCGCCGCTTTGTTCGGTCTGTCCAGCCCGGCGGTCGCCGCCGAGGCCACCCATTATCCGTTGACCCTTCAGAATTGCGGCGTGCCGATCCGCTTTGACCAGGCCCCCAAGCGCGCCGTGTCCATCGGCCAGAGCAGCACGGAAATTCTGCTGTCGCTGGGGTTGGCCGACCGGATCGTCGGCACAGCCGTTTGGGTCGGCCCGGTGCTGAAGCCCTTTGAAGCCGCCAACAGCAAGATCAAGCGTTTGGCCGACAACGACCCCAGCTTTGAGGCGGTGGTCGGCCAAGCGCCGGATCTGGTGACGGCGCAATTTGAATGGCACGTCGGCCCGAACGGGTCGGTCGGCAAGCGCGAGCAGTTCGCGGGCTTGGGCGTCCCAACCTATCTGTCGCCGTCCGATTGCGTGGAAAAGGACAATTCCGGCAGCGGCGACGGGGTGCGCAAGCGGATGTTCACCATGGATCTGGTCTATCAGGAGATCCGCGAACTGGCCCAAATCTTCGACGTCAACGACCGGGGCGAGGCGCTGGTCGCGCAACTGCGCCAACGCGAGGCCGCCGCCGTCGCCGCCGTGGCGGGCAAGGCCAAGGACGTTCCCGTCGTCTTCTGGTTTTCCAGCAAGGACGTGAAAGGCGACGCCTTCGTCGCCGGGCGGAACGGCGCCCCGGCCTACATCCTGTCCACGCTGGGCGCCCGCAACGTCATCGCCACCAACGAGGAATGGCCGTTGATCGGTTGGGAGGGCATCGCCGCCGCGAATCCGACGGTCATCGTCATCGCCACGATGGACCGCCGCCGCTACGCCGCCGACGATCCGGCGGTGAAGCGCGCCTTCCTGACCAGCGATCCGGTCGCCAGCACGCTGGAGGCCGTGCGGCAAAACCGCGTCGTCCTGATGGACGCGCAGTCGATGAATCCCACCATCCGCACCATCGACGGCATCGAGGCGTTGGCCGCCGGCATCGCGTCCTTCGGGATGGCGCGGTGATGGGAAAGCCGGTCGCCGTCGCCCTTCTGGCCTTGGCGGCGCTGGGTTTCGCCATCGCGCTCGCCGCGTCGATTGGCGAGATGACCATCCCGCTGGAGATCATCGTCAAAACGGTGGGCAACCGCCTGTTCGGAACCGCCTTTCCGCTCAACCGCATTCAAGAGGGGGTGGTCTGGGACTACCGGCTCAGCCGCGCGCTGGTCGCCGCCTGTTGCGGCGGGGCGTTGGCGGTGTCGGGCGTCATCCTGCAAGCGCTGCTGCGCAACCCGCTAGCGGAACCCTATGTGTTGGGGATTTCCGCCGGGGCGTCCACCGGCGCGGTTCTGGTGATGATCGCCGGGATCGGCGGTGGGGCGCTGTCGCTGTCGGGCGGCGCCTTTCTCGGCGCGGTCGCCGCCATCGCGCTGGTCGGGTTGCTGGCGATGGGAAGCGGCGGCGGGTCGGACCGCGTGCTGCTGGCCGGGGTGGCGGGGTCGCAACTGTTCAACGCCATGACCTCCTACATCGTCACCACCTCGGCCAACGCCGAACAGGCGCGCGGGGTGCTGTTCTGGCTGCTTGGCAATCTGGGCGGCGCGCGGTGGCCCGATGTGGGGTTGGCCGCGCCGGTCGCGCTGGGCGGTTTCGTCGTGGCGATGCTGCACGCCCGCGCGCTCGACGCCTTCGCCTTTGGCGCCGACGCGGCGGCGTCCCTGGGCGTGCCGGTGCGCCGCGTCCGGCTGGTTCTGTTCGCGTTGACGGCGGCGATGACCGCCGCCATGGTCGGCATCGTCGGCTCCATCGGCTTCGTCGGGCTGGTCATCCCGCACGCCGCGCGCTTTCTGGTCGGGCAGGGGCACGCGCGCCTGTTGCCCGCCGCCCTGATGATCGGCGCGGTGTTTCTGGTTCTGGCCGACATCCTGTCCCGCGTTCTGGTGGCGCAACAGGTGTTGCCGGTCGGCGTGGTGACGGCGCTGTTCGGCGCCCCGGCCTTCGCCGTCATTCTTTATCGGGCAAGGAGGCCGCTGTGACTGCCAATGCGACTGCCGATGCGACTCTGGCGACGCATGAGGTTCGGTGGGGAGTCGGCGGCGTCCTGATGGTGGACGGCGTCACCCTGGCGGCGGAGCCGGGGCGGATTCTGGGCTTGATCGGCCCCAACGGTTCGGGAAAATCCAGCCTGCTGCGGCTGATGGCCCGGCTGCGCAAGGTGTCGAGCGGCGTCGTCACGCTGGGCGACGCGAACATCGACGCCCTGCCGCGCCGCGCCTTCGCCCGCCGGGTGGCGCTGGTCGAACAGCAGGCGACGACGGAGGCGGCGCTCACCGTTCACGACGTCGTGCGCCTGGGCCGCACGCCCCATCGCGGGCCGCTGTCGGCCTGGACCGGAGCCGACGCGGCGGCGGTGGACACCGCGCTGGAGCAGGTCGGGCTGGCCGACCGGCGCGACCGCTTGTGGCACAGCCTGTCGGGCGGCGAGCGCCAGCGCGCCCACATCGCCCGCGCCCTGGCGCAATGCCCCAGCGAGCTGCTGTTGGACGAGCCGACCAACCATCTGGACATCCGCCACCAGCTCGACATTCTGGCCCTGATCCGCCGCCTGCCGGTGACGAGCGTCGTCGCCCTGCACGACCTGAACCTCGCCGCGCTGTTCTGCGACCGGCTCGCCGTTCTTCACCAGGGCAAGCTGGCGCGGGTTGGAACGCCGGACGAGGTTCTGACGGAGGAGCTGATCGAAACCGTCTTCGGCGTCCAGGCCAGCGTCGAACGCTCCCCCCGCCACGGACGGCTCCAGGTTCATTATCTGATGGGATGACGGCTTCTCATCACCCCGCCATCCGCTGCTCCCGCTGGCTCAGCAATTGCCCCAGCAGGGCGCGCAGCGCGCCGGGGCGGACGGGTTTGTAGAGCAGATGGCAGCCCGCCGCTTCGATGTCGTCGCGCACCGCCATGTCGCGGTCGGCGGTGACGACCGCCGCCGGAATTTCCCCCAAACGGGCGCGCAGCGTGCGCAGGGCGTCCACCCCGGTCAGGCTGCGATCCAGGTGATAGTCGGTCAGGATGACGTCGGGAATGCGCCCGTTCAGCGCGACCAACGCCTGTTCCGGCGTCACGGCGGTGGCGACCAAGCAGGACCAACTGGTCAGCAAATCCTCGGTCGCCCGCGCGATGGCCGGTTCGTTTTCCAGGCAGAGCACCAGCACGCCGCGCAAATCACGCACGCGGGGGCGGACGGTCGCCGGGCGCACCGCCACCCGTTCGTCCGTCAGCGGCACCAGCACGGAAAAGGCGCTGCCCCGCCCGAGTTTGGTCCGCACCTGCACCGGGTGGTCGAGGATGCCCGCCAACCGCTCGACGATGGCCAGCCCCAGGCCAAGCCCCTTGCCGCGCTCGTCCACCGCGTTGTCGAGCTGGCGGAACTCCATGAAGATTTCCGGCACCTTGTGTTCGGGAATGCCGGGGCCGGTGTCCCACACCTCGATGGACAGGAAAGCGCCGCGCCGACGGCAGCCCAGCAAAATCCGGCCCGTCCGGGTGTAGCGCACCGCGTTGGCGAGGTAATTTTGCAGGATGCGCCGCAGCAGCGTCGGGTCGCTGCGCACCGTCAACGCGCAATCGACCACCCGCAGCCCCAGCCCGTGGCGGCTGGCCAGCACGGTGAATTCTTCGCCCAGCGGCTTCAACAACTCGTCGATGCGCATCGGCGTCGGGTTGGGGCGGACGACGCCGCTGTCGATCTTCGACACGTCGAGCAAATCGCCCAAAATCTGCTCGACCGAGCGGAGAGAGGCGTCGATCTGGCGGATGGCGTTGTCCTGGTGCCGTTCGCCCAGCGCCGACAGGAACAGGCGGGCGGCGTGCAGCGGTTGCAACAGATCATGGCTGGCGGCGGCGAGGAAGCGCGTCTTGCTGCGGTTGGCCCGTTCGGCCTCTCCCTTGGCTTCGGACAGGTCGCGGGTGCGTTCGGCGATGCGGCGCTCCAGCGTTTCGTTGGCCTCGCGCAGAGCTTCCGCCGCGCGGTGCCGTTCGGTGACGTCGGTGTAAACGGCGACGAAGCCGCCGCCCGGCATCGGGTTGGTGGCGATTTCCAGCACCGAACCGTCGGGCCGCACCCGTTCGTACATGTCGGGCCGGTTGCGGCGGCGCGGGTCGGAACGGCGGGTCAGCAGCGTTTCAATCTCGCCATTGTGGCCATACTCGCCGCGCCGGTCGATGAAGCGGACGATCTCCTCCAACGAGGTGCCGACCTGGACGAAACCGTCGGGAAGCTCCAACAGCACGACGAACTGGTTGTTCCAGGTGGCGACGCGCCAATCCTCGTCAAACACGGCGATGCCCTGCGGGACATTTTCCACCGTCGCCCGCAACAGCTCATGCTGTTTCAAAATGGCGCGGGACGCTTCGTCGATGATGGACCGCGCGTCGGTGCGCGACAGCCGCCGGTCGGACAGCAACCCGGCGACGACGACGCGGGCGGACGCCGAGCCGATGGCTCCAGCCAACAGCCGTTCGGTCATCTGGATGGCCTCGCCATCGCTGCGCGACAAAAGAGCGGTCTGCAAATCGCCGTCGCGCACGCCGGTGAAGCGGCGGAAGGCGGCGTCGGCCCGCGCCGTGCCGACGTAACGCACCGCGAGATCGTGCAAATCGGCCAGCGTCGCCCCACGCGGCCCGTGCGACTCCCCATCCGCCGCGCGGCGCAGGCTCATGAACCGGGCGGCTTGCTGGCGCTCCAGGGTGGTGGGGCGGGTCAGCAGCGAAATCACCACGAACAGGAACAGGTTGGGGCCGAGGCTCCACAGCGCCGCGTTGGTCAGCGGGTCGATGTCGCCGATCCCGGCCAGCGCGATGGGGCTAAGCCCGGTCAGGCCGAACGGCCCTTCGCGCAGCGCGCTCGCCGCCAGCCATCCGGCGTCGGCGAAGGACGGCAGCAGCATGGTGTAGGCCCAGCCGATGAAGCCGGCGCAGATCCCGGCGAAGGCCCCCGACCGGCTGGCGCGGCTCCAAACCAAGCCGCCGAGCAACGCCGGGGCGAATTGGGCGACCGCCGTGAAGCTCATCATGCCGATGGTCGCCAGCGGAAAGGCCGAGCCGATCAACCGATAACAGCCATAGGACAGCAGCACCAGAACCAGCACCGCCGACCGCCGCACCCCCAGCAGCACGGCGGCGGGTTCGTCGCGCAAACGGCGGTCGTTGGGGCGGAGCGCCATCAACAGCGGCACGGCGATGTCGTTGCAGATCATGGTGGACAACGCCACCATCTCAACCAAAATCATGCTGGTCGCCGCCGACAGCCCGCCGATGAAGGCGATCAACGCCAACCACGGCCAACCCTGACGCAGCGGAATCGACACCATGAAGGTGTCGGCGTTGATCTTGCCATCGGGAAACAGCATCAGCCCGGCCAACGCCACCGGCAGCACGAACAGGTTGATCGCGATCAGATAAGCGGGAAACAGTCGGGCGGAGGATTTGACGTCGCCGGTGTGGGTGTTCTCCACCACCGCGACGTGAAATTGACGCGGCAGACAGAGAATGGCCAGCGCCGACAACAGGCAGGCGACCCACCAATCCCCACCGATGTTGCCAAGGCTCATCAATTCCAGAAAACCGGGATGGTTGGCGGCGGCCTCGACGAAGGTTTCCGGGTTGCCGAAAGAGGCGAAGGCGATGGCCGCGCCCACGCCAAGGGCGGCGGCCAGCTTCACCACCGATTCCGCCGCGATCGCCATCATCAGCCCGCGATGATGCTCGTTGGCGGAAATGCTGCGGACGCCGAACAGAATGGCGAAGGCCGCCATCAACAACGCCGCCAGCAGGCTGGTGCCGCCGGGCAGTTGGCTGACCTCCGATCCCAACGTGTCTCCGGCCAGAATCTCGAAACTGACGCTGATCGCCTTCAATTGCAGGGCGATGTAGGGCAACAGCCCGATCACCGCCGTGATGGTGACGAGCGCCGCCAAGCCTCGGCTTTTGCCGTAGCGGGCGGACAGAAAGTCAGAGATGGAAACGACGTTTTCCGATTTCGCCACGCGGACGATGCGGGCCAGAATCGGCCAGCCCAGCCCGATCATCAGGATGGGGCCAATGTAAATCGGCAAAAAGTAAAAGCCGCCGGTCGCCGCCCGCCCGACCGCGCCGTAAAAGGTCCAGGACGTGCAATAGACGCCGAAACTCAAGGCGTAGAGCAGAGGCGTGCGCCGTTCCCCTGATCCGCTGGCCGTGCGGTCGCCGTAGGAGGCGATGGCGAACAACGACAGCAGGTAGGCCATCGAGGCCACCACTATGAACCAGCTTTCCATCGGGCGTTCTTGCGTCCCTTTTTGGGTGTCTTCTCCCTATGGGACGCAAAGGTAGCACAAGGCGACCATGAAAGGATCGAAACCTGCGGGCGGCATGAGCCGGTTGTTTCTTACGCGCCGCCGCCACACGAAAACCGGGCGGGGGATCGCTCCCCCGCCCGGCGACTTGCAACGCCGAGGCGCGCCTCAGTCGTGCTGGTAAATGTCCACATCCTTGGTTTCGCGGACGAACAGCATGCCGATCACAAAGGTTCCCGCCGCGATGGCGATCGGATACCAGAGGCCGGAATAGATGTCGCCCGTCGCCGCGACGATGGCGAAGGAGGTCGTCGGCAGGAAGCCGCCGAACCAGCCGTTGCCGATGTGATAGGGCAGCGACATCGACGTGTAGCGGATCCTGGTCGGGAACAGCTCCACCAGCATGGCGGCGATGGGGCCATAGACCATGGTCACATAGATGACCAGGATGGTCAGCAGCGCCACCACCATCGTGGTGTTGACACGGGCCGGATCGGCCTTGGCCGGATAGTTGGCGGCTTTCAGCGCGTCGCCCAGCCCCTTGTCAAAGGCCGCTCCGGCGGCCTTCGCGTCGGCGGCGGGAACGGCGGTGGCCGGGCCATGGCTCAACGACACGGCGGTTCCGGCGGCGGGCATAGCGGAATAGGACGGAATGGCGGTGGACCCGACCCGGATCGTCGCCACCGCGCCCGGCGCGGCGGCCTCGTTGGAATAGGGGATGCCGCGACGGACCAGCGCGCTCTTGGCGATGTCGCAGGAGCTGGTGAATTGGCTGGTGCCGACCGGGTTGAACTGGAAGGAACACTCGTTCGGGTCGGCGGTCACGACCACCGGCGACGTGGCGATGGCCTCCTCCAGCGCCGGGTTGGCGTAGTGGGTGATCGCCTTGAAGATCGGGAAATAGGTCAGGCAGGCCAGAGCCAGACCGGCCATGATGATCGGCTTGCGCCCGATGCGGTCGGACAGCGTGCCAAAGATGACGAAGAAGGGGGTGCCGATCAGCAGAGACCCGGCGATCATCAGGTTGGCCGCCTGCGCGTCCACCTTTAAGGTCTGGGTCAGGAAGAACAGGGCGTAGAATTGACCCGTGTACCAGACCACCGCCTGCCCGGCGACCAGCCCGAACAGGGCGAGCAGCACGATTTTCAGGTTGGGCCAGCGGGCGAAGGATTCGGTCAGCGGCGCCGTGGAATGCTTGCCCTCCTCCTTCATCCGCTTGAAGGCGGGGGATTCGTTCAGCATCAGGCGGATCCACACCGACACGCCCAACAGCACGATGGAAATCAGGAAAGGAATGCGCCAGCCCCAGGCGTCGAAATCCTCCGGCGACAGCGCCACGCGGCAGCCCAGAATGACCAGAAGCGACAGGAACAGGCCCAGCGTCGCCGTGGTTTGAATCCACGAGGTGTAATTGCCGCGCCGCCCGTGCGGGGCGTGTTCGGCCACATAGGTCGCCGCGCCGCCATACTCGCCGCCCAGCGCCAGACCTTGCAGCAGGCGCAGCCCGATCAGGATGACCGGGGCGGCGATGCCGATGGCGGCGTAGTTGGGCAGGATGCCGACGATGAAGGTCGACAGGCCCATGATGAGAATGGTGACGAGGAAGGTGTATTTGCGCCCGATCATGTCGCCCAGCCGACCGAACATCAGCGCGCCGAAGGGACGCACCGCGAAGCCTGCGGCGAAGGCCATCAGGGCGAAGATGAAGGCGGCGGTCGGGTTGACGCCGGAGAAGAATTGTTTGGCGATCACCGCGCTGAGCGAGCCATACAGGTAGAAATCATACCATTCAAAGACGGTGCCGAGCGATGAGGCGAAGATGACTTTCTTTTCTTCGCCCGTCATCGGGCGGATGGTGTCGTCGGTCGAAGCCGCGTAGGCCATGTCTCCAAACCCTCCCAACGTTGCTTGGAAGTCGCCCGATCTTTTTTGTGGTTATGACCGAGCGAACCACTAGGTTATGGAATAAAATGTATGGCCTACGAACAATTCGAGTCACCCCCGACCTTGGTCGAGGGTGACTCGAATTGTGGCTTCCGACGGACGGTTTTTGGTCAGGCCGCGCTGGTCAGGCCGCGCAACTGGCGGCTGGCCACCGTCAGCATCGGCAAATCAACCGCCGACTGGCCGCGCAACTCGGCGATCAACGGTTCGATCCGCTCCACCGCCGCGCGGCGTCCGGCGATCCAGCGGGCGGTCCATTCTTCGGCGCCGTCTTGGCCATCCGTCGCGGCGACCGTCTCCAGAACCCGAACCGTCAACTCCATCTGATGGGCGAACAGGTCGTCCACGATGGCGGCGACCGCCTGCTTCTGCCAATGATTCTCGGCGCGGGTGGCTTGCGCCTTGTCGCGCAACCAATCGAGCGCGAAGCGACGGCCAAGCCCGACATAGACAGCGGCGACCGCCGTCACCGGCTGGCCGGTGCGCGCGGCGACGCGGGCCAGATCGGGGGCCGCCGCCAGAACCGGCAAGGCGGCGATCCGCTGGGCCAGCGCGTCGGGCACGCCCTGCGCGCTGTGGCGGGCGGCGCGGGCCGACAGGCGGGCTTGCTCCTCGGCGTCCAACACGCGGTCGAGATCGGCGACCAGCGCGTCCACCGACGGGCGGAAGGACGCGACGCCCGCCGTGATCGACAACGGGTGATCGCCATTCACCAGGAACCAGCCGACCGCGCGTTCGACCAGCGCCAGAATGTCGAGAGTCAAGGCGTCCTGCGCCGCCGCCGGGACGCGGTTGTCGAGGGCGTCGATGGCGGTCCACAGGTCGC